>JAGWLJ010000006.1 GCA_028873275.1 Pseudomonadota bacterium | reverse complement strand
CATCCCTGCGCCTCAAGGGCAAAGGCATCAAAAAAGGCGATCAGTATGTAAAGCTCCGCATCGTCATGCCGGCAGTGATCGACGGGGAGCTGGAAAGCTTGACGCGAGAATGGGCCAGGGTGCACGGCTATAATCCGAGGGAGTCCGCCTGATGCTGACGCTTGAGGAAACCCTGAAAATGCTGGCGGGGGCCCCGGACCGCAGGACATTAGAGATTTATATCGCGCATGCCTGGGTGCGACCCGTGCGGCAGGAACGGGGCTGGGCGTTCGAGGAAATCGATATTGCGCGTATCCGTCTCGTGCATCATTTGCACGAAATGATGCAGAGTGATGATGCTATGGATGTGGCGCTGCATTTGCTTGATCAGGTTTACGGGTTGCATGAGCAGTTGCGCCGCCTGTCACAGGCTATCGGGCGCCAGCCGGAGCAGGTGCGACGGGAGATAATCGCGCTGATCGGCAAGGATGGCGATCTTTGATACCGAAGCTCTTCCATTACATCTGGGTGGGCGACAGGCCGCTTCCAGACAAAGCGCGCCGCTTTATTGAAGATGCAAAGCGCCTGCACCCGGATTTTGAGTTCCGCCTGTGGACAGAAAAGGAGCTGTCTTTGGACAGTGCCTTCGTACAGACGGCCTATCGCGATAAAGCATGGGCATTCGTATCGGATTACTGTCGTTTCAAAATCCTGCATGAGCAAGGCGGCATCTATCTCGACACCGATATGGAGCTGCTCAAATCCTTCGCGCCGTTGTTGGATAATAAAGGCTTCGCGGGTCTTAACAGACAGCAGGATGCCATTTATTGCGGCGTTATCGGCGCCATTCCGGGTCATAAGCTGATGCAGGCCGTCGTGGCGGCGTATGACGCGCTGGGAAGGGAACGCCCCACCTCGCCACAGATGCTGACGCAGGTGTTCAAAGCCGTGCAGCCTGCCGATTTCACTATTTATCCCCATCCGTATTTCTACCCGGTAGAAGAAGGAAAAAAGCTATCACCTCAATTGCTTGCCCAAGCCTATGCCATTCACCACTGGGATGAAAGCTGGCGGCGCTTCGTGCCGCTCAGGCGGTTTCTGCGGCGCATCGGCGTCATCCCGCTATATCACTGGACGAAAAGGAAAAAGGCAAATATCGTCATCTCCGCGAAGGCAAAATGACAGGCATTAAAACGCATGGAAACGAGTAAACGCATTCTGGTGACCGGGGCCGATGGATTCATCGGCTCGCACCTGACCGAGTCACTGGTCAGGGCTGGGCATAAGGTGAAAGCCTTCGTCTATTACAATTCCTTCAATTCCTGGGGTTGGCTAGACCATTGCGCCGCTGATACGAAAGGCCAGTTTGAGGTTTTCGCTGGCGATATCCGCGATCCCAATGGCGTACGCATGGCGATGGAGGACATTGATATCGTGCTGCACCTCGCGGCGCTGATCGCTATCCCGTTTTCCTATCATTCGCCCGACTCTTATGTTGATACCAATATCAAAGGCACGCTCAACGTACTGCAGGCGGCGCGAGGTGCGAATGTCGAACGCGTCATCCACACCTCGACCAGCGAAGTCTACGGTACAGCACAATATGTTCCCATCGACGAGCGCCACCCGTTGCAGGGCCAGTCGCCCTATTCCGCCACCAAAATCGCCGCTGATCAGTTGGCGCAATCCTTTTTCCTCTCCTTCGGCACGCCGGTGGTGACCATCCGGCCTTTCAATACTTACGGGCCACGCCAGTCCGCCCGCGCCATTATTCCCTCGATTATCGTGCAGATCGCCAGCGGTCAGCGCCAGCTCAGGCTTGGCTCCCTGCACCCGACGCGCGATTTCAATTTCATCGAGGACACGGTTGCCGGGTTTATGGCAGCTATTGATGCAAAGGATTGCCTGGGCGAAACCATCAATCTTGGCAGCAATTTTGAGGTCAGCATCGGCAGCACGGTGGAAAAAATCGCGCAGCGGATGTCGGTGAAGGTGGAGGTGATTACTGACGACGCTCGTATCCGCCCGGCCGGCAGCGAGGTCGAACGGCTTTGGGCCTCCAATGAAAAAGCCCGCAAGCTGCTGCACTGGCAGCCGCGCTATGGCGGCGAGGCAGGCTTCGAGAGAGGTCTTGAGAAAACCATCGCCTGGTTCAGGGAACCGGTCAATCTTGCCGCTTATAAGACAGGGATCTATAATGTCTAGGCGCGCCGTGATACTGGCCGGTGGCCGCGGCACGCGGCTCAAGCCTTATACGGTGGTGCTGCCCAAGCCGCTGATGCCGATCGGCGATTATCCTATTCTCGAAGTGGTGGTGCGGCAGCTGGCCAAAGCGGGATTCAATCGTATCACCATGGCGGTCAACCATCAGGCCGAGCTGATCAAGGCGTTTTTTGGCGATGGTGGGCGCTGGGGTGTGCCTATCGATTATTCGCTGGAAGATGCGCCGCTGGGCACGATGGGACCGCTGAAGCTGATCGCCGACCTGCCCGAGCATTTCCTGGTCATGAACGGCGACATCCTGACCAATCTCGATTACGCCGCGTTTTACGATCATCATGTGCGCGCCAATAATATCTTTACCATTTCCTCGATGCGTCGCCCGCACCAGGTCGATTACGGCGTGCTTGAAAGCGAGGGTGGCAAACTCACCGGCTTCCGCGAAAAGCCCAGCATGTCCTATGAAGTCAGCATGGGCGTCTACATGGTCAGCCGCCGTGCCGTGGCGGCGATTCCGGCGGGAAAACCCTATGGCTTCGATCATCTGATGCTCGACCTGTTGAAAGCCGGGACCCCGGCTTCTGTCAGGCCTTTCGATGGCTACTGGCTCGATATCGGTCGCCCGGAGGATTACGCCAAAGCCATTGATGAGTTCGAGTCTTTAAAAGACAAGTTTCTGCATGACTGATGTTATAGTCACCGGCGCGAGCGGGTTTATCGGACGGGCGCTGGTGCGGCGTCTCGAGCGGGACGGGCTTGATGTCCTGGCGCTCCGCCGCGATGCCGGAGATATTGCCGACGCTGCCACCTGGCGAGATCTTCCCAAGACAAAAACGGTGATGCACTTGGCCGGGCGCAGTTACGTGCCCGACAGCTGGAAAGAGCCGTACGATTTCCTGCGCGCCAATGTCATCGGCACCGGGCAGGCACTTTCTTACTGCCAGCGTCACGGCGCGAAACTCATCCTTGCCAGCGCCTATGTCTACGGCGTTCCGGAGCGTTTGCCACTCTCTGAAAACCATCCGATGCATCCCAATAATCCTTACGCGCTTTCCAAGCGCATGGCCGAGGAGCTTTGCGAATTCGCCTGCAGGTTTCAGGGCGTCGCCGCCGCTGTGCTGCGGCTGTTCAATGTCTACGGTCCCGGCCAGCGCCCCGAGTTCCTGATTCCCACCATCCTCTCGCAGCTGTGCACCGGCAGGGATATCCGCGTCATGGACCTGACGCCGCGCCGCGATTATGTCTATGTCGAGGATGTCGCCGATGCGTTCGTGCAGGCGGCAAAACTGCCCCCGGGCTGCCATGTCTTCAATATAGGCTCCGGTCGGTCGCACTCGGTGCAGGAGATCATAGATACCCTGCAGCGTGTCGCGGGCACGGCGTTGCCGGTGGTGTCGGAGAATGCCGTTCGGCCGCAGGAAATTCCCGATGTGGTAGCCGATATCTCCCGCGCTAAAGAGATTCTGGGCTGGTCGCCGCGCCGGTCGCTCGAGCAGGGACTGAAAGAGTTGCTGGCCCGATGAAAACCTCTGTCATTATTTCCACCGTCAACCGCAAACAGGCGGCATTGCGGCTATTCGAATCCCTCGTCGCCCAGAGCACGCCGCCGGATGAGATTCTTCTGATCGAGGCTGGGTATGCGCCGTGGGATAAGTCTGAGCTGCCGCCGAGCCTTCAGCCCGGCTTCCGGGTCATAGACGCACCGGGCATGTCGCTGGCTGCCGCACGCGACCTCGGCCGCAAAGAAGCTGCCGGCAACGTGCTTTTTTTCTTCGACGACGATATTCTGCCGCCGAAGAATTATATCGAAAGCGCGCTGCATTACCTGGCGCATCACAGCACAATCATGGCAGTGGGCGGCGCCTATACCGATAGGGCGGTGCAGGACCGCCGGGGAAGCAGCATCCTGATCGGTCGCCTGCTCGGCATTTATGCCGATGGCCGCCGCAACCGGCTGCTTCCCTCCGGCTGGGCGGATTATGTGCGTGGGCCTTACGCCCGGGAGATCACTCATGCCGACTGGCTGTTCGGCTGCAATTTCGCTGTGCGCGCCAGCGCCTTCACCAAAGCGGGCTTCGAATCGCGCATGGCAGCCTGGTCGTTTCTCGAAGATGTGTTTTTTGGAGTCTCTCTCAAGGAAGCCTTCGGCGATTGTATGCGCGTGTTGCCGGCGCTCAAGGTGATTCACGACCCACCGGCCAGCGGCGGCGCCATCAACGTCATGTCGCTCAGGATGCGCATGCTTTACCGCTACCTGCTGTGGCGGGAACATATTTCCCGCTCCGGCAGATTGCACCTTCTGCCATTTTCGCTGGGCATGGTGGCCAATCTGTTGCTTATGATCAAGCAGGAACGTAAATTCTGGGTGGTGACGGAGACGGCAAAATCGCTGCGCTTTATCCTGCAGCACCGCAACGTGGACTGGGATGGCGCCAATGGGTTTATTCTTTCGAAGGATTAGGATTGGCGGCCGGTTTCCCTTCATCCGCCTTATCCAGGTGAGGGACAATCCGCTGTACCTGCTGCACATGGCGGTCAAAAATCTTGTATTCAAGCGTGAGCCGGTGGCGAAATACCGCGATCGTTATGCGGCCATGACATTCTTAAGCGGACAACAGACGCTGGAAGACTTGATTACGCACGGCAAAAGCCTCGCCCGCTTCAGCGACGGCGAGTTCGAAATGATTACCGGCGCCGGCATCTACCCGCCCGATTCCGACTGGTGCCAGCGCTGGTCGAAGCCGCTGGTGAAAGACCTGTTGGCGGCACTGTCCTCCGCCGATCCGCGCCTGCTGGTGGCGGTCGACCCGCCGGAGACGTTTCTGGGTGAGCGCGATTCCGTCCATCCCATTCCCTTCGAATACAATATGTGGATCGACATGCGCCGCCTGATGTGGCGCTATCTCCGCCCCGGCCGGAGCTACGGCCATTGCCATCTTTTCCTTCGCACCAACTGCCCTGACCTGAACTGGAGCCAGTTGCGTGAATTTTTCCGCGACAGGGACGTCATTATCGCTACCGGCAATACGCATAAGCTCTCGCATCTGGTGCTGGGGCGGCGCAATTTTTTCATCGAATGCGGGACTGAGCATGCCTATGAGAAAAAAGAGCGCATCAAGGCCGATATCCGCGCGCTGATCACCCGCGAAAATCTCGACAGGAGCAACACGCTGGTGCTGGCCTCGCTCGGCGCCACCGCCCCCATTCTGGCGCACCAATTACTGGACGAGGGCATCTGCGTCTGGGATACCGGGCATATGTTCGAATTCGCCGCCTCCGGTTTTATCGAAAGCGTTTTCGATCAGGCAGGCGCGCCGGAACAAAAGCAGGGAACGATATGAATATGACACAGCTTGCGGCTATCGGGCCGAAACTCAGGCATGAATTCAAAATAGTTTATTATCTCTATAAAACGGATGTGCCGTTCGGTGCCTATGCGGCTTATGTGCGCACGCGCCTGCGTAAGCTGATTCATTACCGCGAGTTTACGCGCGCGCGTTCGGCGGCGGCGGCGCGGCTGAACCAGCTCGGATCCTTTACCACGGACTGGTTCTCCGCCCATACCTTCGAGTGGAACCGCGTCTTTGCCCGGAAACAATGGCGGGATCGCCCGGTTGCGGCGCTGGAGATCGGCAGCTGGGAAGGTCGATCCTCCGCCTACCTGCTCGACACGCTTCCGCAGGCCAGCCTGCTGGCGGTGGACACGTGGGAGGGTTCCGATGAGCATGCCGATACCGGCATGGCCACCGGCATTGAGGCGAGGTTTGATGCCAACACGCGAGCCTTTGCCTCCCGCCTGAAAAAATACAAGGGCAGATCATTCTCCTTCTTCGCTACGCAGACTCTGCCGTCGGCCAGTTTCGATTTTATTTACATCGACGCCTCGCATTATGCCGACGATGTGTTGTGCGATGCGTTGAAGGCCTTTCCGCTGCTGAAGCCCGGCGGTGTCATGATTTTCGACGATTACCTGTGGCAGTGGTATCCTGAGCCTCGCCACAATCCGGCGGCGGCCGTGAATGCGTTTCTCCGCCTCAAGCGCGGGGAGTACCGCCTCCTGGCGGCGGGCGACCAGATGATTGTCGAAAAACGATAGATGGTGGGGAAGCATGGAATTCATCACGCATTTTTCTGGGCTGACCGAGGCGCAGGTGCGGATGCTCTTTATGCATTCACAGGCCATCGCCGAAGCGCTTAAGGAGAACGTCGCGATTGTTTTTCCTGCGCCGCTGGTGCAGGAGGATATGCAGATCCGTTACCAATTCATCGATCTGCCAGCGCCGCTGGTAGAGCAGATGCAGAATAAAAGCGCTCGCGTGGAGGATATGCGCCGCATCGGGCAGGCGCTGCGCCTGATGCACCGGCGGAGAACGCCGGAAGGAAATACGCTGCTGCATGGCGATTTCACTCCGCATAATGCGTATGTAACACAAGACCGGTTGTTTATCATCGACCCGCATCCGCCGCAGAACCTGCCGTTTCGCGAGGATATTCTGTATGGCGATGCGCGACGCGATGTCATTGCCTTCCTCTTCGGCATTTTCAGCGATGCCGGACTGAAGCGGGCGCTCAAAGACTGGCCTTATTACCGCAATCTCGCCTCCGGTTTCCTTTCCGGCTATGGCCCGGGCAGGCCGTTTCTCCTGCCGGCGCTGCGCTACGGCAGGGATGCATATGTCATTAAGCGCGCCCATTTCAGCCACTTGCGGTCGTTGGCCCGTTCCGTGGGCTGCTCCGTTGCGGCGCTCTGGGTAATCTGGCGCTCCCATGGCGCTAAGCATGCAGAGCGGCTATAGGTACTGCATGGCAGAGTCAGGCATGCAGACAAAGGAAATAGTGAACAAATTGATGGCGGAGCATGGCTGCCGCCTGCATTCGGACGTCGGCCCGGTGCCAGCGGACATTGATCTTTATGTCCCGCCCGCGCAGATGGAAGGCGCCGCCGCATTGTTGATATCCGAAGGCTATGTGCTGACCGGGCGCAATATTTTCCAGCGCGTGTATCGCCGCTTCGAGGGAGGCCAGCTTTTCATTCTCGACCTGATTTCCGATTTCAATGTGTACACGCAGCATCTCTCCTTGCTACGATTATCATCGGTAGGTAATGAACGCCTGTCGCGCTCGCCCGATCTACACCGCTGCTTCAAATATGTATGCTTTCGCCGCCGAGATAAGATCGCGTTTATTGAATCGCATCATCGGGAACTGGCGGCGTTTCTCAAAGACGGGAAAAATTTTGCGCGGATCAGCCCGGCGCTGCATGAAGCAGCAGAGGGTTCAGCCATGGATGTATTCGCGGCCGTAAAATCATCCTTTCTGGGCTGGCTTCAACCGCGGCTGGCCATGCTCGGAAATGGTTATACCATGGCCTTCATCGGGCCCGACGGCTCCGGTAAATCCTTTTTTATCGAAAAGCTGAGGCGCATCGGCGTCACTCGCACGCTTTACATGGGCGACTGGTTTTTTCTTGCCCAGCGTTTCTATAACCTGCTGATGAAAATCCCATCGCCCTGGAACCGCTTCATTTATGGTTTTTATATCATCGAGAATTATTTGCGCTGGCTGCACGTATGCGGGCTGCGCTTTCTCGGCCGCATCGTGCTGATCGACCGCTTCCCCGGCACCAGCCGCAATGTCGTGCATGACGGGCTGCTGAACCGCATCAATCAATTTATCTTCCGCATCTTTCCCAAGCCCGATCTGCTGGTGCTGCTGCATGCTTCGCCGGAAATCGTTCATCAGCGCAAGCAGGAACTTTCGGTGGAAAGCATCGCCAGGATTCAGCAGCAGCTGCGCGTGCTACTGGCGGACACGCGGCATGTCGTGCTCGATACCGAGCGGCTGGACGAATCGCTGAACCGCGTGCTGGCCGCCGCCTATGCGCGGCTGGAGGAGCAGGCATGAACCGGCGCTACCTCAAAGACCGGCTGCGGCTTTACCTGGCTGTCGCGCCATACCTATTCTGTCGTTTCCTGCTGCCGGGCATTCATGCGAGGAATCGCGGCAAGACGCGGGTGCTGGTATTTCACCATCTCGATGAACCGGATCTGTTCGAGCGTGCGGTGCGGGCTATTTCCCGCCGCTATCATCTCATTTCTTTCGAGCAATACCTGCGCGGCCAGAAAGCCTCCGATCGGATTAACATCATTCTCGCTTTCGATGACGGCTACCACTCCTGGTTTACGCATGGTCTGCCCGTCTTTCAAAAATACAACGTGCACCCGCTTTTCTTCATCAATTCCGATTTTATCGGGCTGGCGGAAGAGGAGGCGAAGCGCTACTGCCGCGAAGCCATCGGCACCTGGCCGGAAGCAGGGCTTGCCTGGAAGGAATTGAAAGCGCTGGCAGCGCAGGGCGAGGTCGGCGGGCATGGGCGTGGCCACCGCGACCTTTCGGCCATAGTGGATGAATCCGCCATCATGGAGCTGATGGCCTCCGACCGCGTTGCCATCGAAAGCGCTACCGGCGCTCCGGCCCGCTGTTTCGCCTACCCGTTCGGCCGTTACAGCGCCATCGCGTCGGCTTCCGCCGAGAAAGCCGGCTATGCCTATGCCTTTACTTCCGATTCCGGTTTTCTCGAGGATTCCGCTTCGCCGTTTCTGCTGAAGCGCACCAACCTCGGCATGCGACCGCCGCCGGTGGCGCTGGCCGTCATCGAAGGCTGGGGCGACCGCATCTCCGCCGCCATGCGCCTTCTGAAACGTTATTTATGAAACACCTTCGGTTGATCGTAAGAAACACGGTCGCGCATGGGCTTAATATTGCCGTCGGGCTGGCCTTTGCCATCGCCGGGGCGCGGCTGCTGCCGGTCGGCGAATACGGCGATTTGCGCTATGCCATGACGCTGCTGCCATTGTTCATGGCGTTTTCGTTACCCGGCTACGATTCGATTATCCTGCGCAGTGCCAGCCTGCGCCGGCGTGTGCCGCTGCTCGAAATTTTCTATGTGCGGGCAGGGGGCGCGTTGCTGGGAACGATGCTTATGATTGGCGGCGTAATTTTATTCAGGGAAAGCATCAACCCGGTGCTGCGCTTTTTCCTGCTTTCCATCGCCGTGCTGCTACCATTTTTTGAAACCGGCACCGGCTACCGCAATTATCTGATCGGCGTTCATCTGCGCGAAGCGGGGCTGACCCGCGTCATCCTGGCGCGGCTGATGAGCCTGCTTATGATCGGCGTTTTTTTTCTGCTGATTTATGCCTGCGATTTACCGCGCCGCTATCTTCTGCCTGCCTACCTGCTGGCGATGATCCTGCCAACGCTGATCATGTTTTTTGCCATCGCGCTGCGGCAGCATAAAATGCCCCGTCGCCTGGCGCAGTTGCAGATGCCGGGCGCGCTGGCCGCCACGCTGGCTGGGCTGGTCTATACCCTGGCCTTCTCCCTCGACAAGCTGATGGTGCGCCAGCAGCTGGGCGCTGCCGAGCTGGCGCTTTACGGGATTCTCGTCATGACGCCGCAGGAATTGTCGAAGCTGTTCGACGCCACCGTGCCATTATTTTACCGCACGCTTTTTTACAGCCGCCAGGCCTTTGACCTGCGGCGAACCTATAAGGCCTGGCTGGCGCTGCTGCCGCTGAGCGCCGCTTATGTCATCTGCTTTCACGCGCTATCGGCGTTCGTGTTCGGCGCGGCATACCATTACGCCTGGTGGCCGGTGATTGTCTCCGGCATTCTGATCGCCAGCCAGTCGTTTGAATACCTGAACACGCACCGCATTTTTGCAATATCGGGGTCGCAGGCGCTGTTCCGCTATTCGCTGTTCAGCCTCACGATGGCGATGCCCTTGCTGGCTGTCGGGCTGTTCCTGGGCGGGATGGAAGGGCTGATGCTCGGCCTGATTGTCAAACAGGTTCTGGCGCCGCTTGCTTTTCTGCGCTGGGCTGTGCGTCCCTCAGCCTCGCCGCAATCTCCCTGACCTCCTGCGCGCGCGATTTATCGGCCACCAGCAATCCCTGCGGCGTGTTGACGATAACCAGGTCGCTGACGCCGAGCGCAGCGATGATGCCGCTTTCACTCTGGATATAGCAGCCGGAGGCGTCATGCAGCAGCGCTTCGCCGCTGACCACGTTGCCGTGATCGTCGCGGGGATGCAGATCGCTTACGGCATTCCAGCAGCCGACATCGCTCCAGCCGATGGCACAGCGCACCACGGCGAGAGCGTTCGACTTTTCCATCAGCGCGTAATCGACCGAGATATCCGGCAGCGCGGTGAAGCGGCCATCCAGCTCGATCTGCGTGATTCCGCCGCCTTCCATGGAAGGCGATGCCCGCATACAGGCTTCCGCTTTGGCCAGCAGTTCGGGCGCATGGATGCTGAGCTCGGCAAGAAAAGCGTCGCAGCGGAAGCAGAACATGCCGCTGTTCCACAGGTAATGGCCGTCGCGCAGGTAACGCACGGCCTGCGCCGCGTCCGGCTTTTCGACGAAGCGAATAACGCGCTCGCCATCGGCCTCGATATAGCCGTAGCCGGTTTCGGCGCGGGTGGGCGCGATGCCGAAAGTGACGATTCTGCCCTGCTGCGCCAGCGTGACCGCCTGCTCCACCGCTTCGGCGAAAGCCGGCTGATCGGTAATCAGGTGATCGGCCGGAACGGCAAGAGCTACCGCCTCACCGCCGTAATGCCTGGCCAGCTCCAGCGCCGCAATGGCCAGCGCGGGAGCGGTATTGCGGCTGCATGGCTCAAGCAGGAAGCGCAGGCTGGCTGTCAGCCCCAGCGCTGTCCACTCTTCCTTGCTTTTCCATAGCAGATCGCGGTGCGTTACGACGGTGACATCGGTCACCCCTGCCAGCTTCGCCACGCGCCGATAGGCTTTTTTGAGCAGGCTGTCGCCGTCGGGCAAGCGGAGAAATGGCTTGGGATGCGCCGCCTGAGATACCGGCCACAGCCGCGTTCCGGCGCCGCCGCTTAAGATGATGGGGAAAAGCGCTGCCATCATCCGGCCTTTCGTGAGGGCAGGGCTTCCGGCCGTGCCTGCGGGGAAGCGCTTTTCAGCAGGTTGTCATAGACGCGCCGTGTCGCTGCCACCACATGCTCCGTGCCGAATTCGGCCTCGGCGCGGCTGCGCCCTCTCGCGCCGAAACGCTGGCGTATCGCTTTATCCTCAATCAGCGTTTTCAAGGCTGTAGCCAGCGCCACTGGGTCTCTGGCCGGCACCACGAGCCCATTATCTCCGTCGGTCACTGCCTCACGGCAGCCCGGCACGTCGGTGGCCACCACCGGCCGGCCGGCCGCCAGCGCCTCGAGCAGCGATTTGGGCAGTCCCTCGCGATACGAAGGCAGACAGGCGATATGGCTCATGGCGAGGATGGCGGGAATATCGTCGCGTCGTCCCAGCCATTCGATAGTACCTTCCTCCTGCCAGTCGAGCAGCTGGCTGCGGCGGATCGAAGCGGGGTTTTCCTCATCCGGGTCGCCCACCAGCAGGAAGCGCGCCTGTACGCCGGAGGCTTTCAGCATCCGTGCCGCCTCGACGAACTCCCCCACGCCCTTGTCCCACAGCATGCGCGCCACCAGCGTCACCACTGGCGTGCCCTCAGGTTCCGGCGTCGGATGGAAGCGCGCCAGATCGACCCCGGCGCCGCGGATCAGCACGGCCCGGTCCTGCCGCACCATGCGCTGGGCGATCAGTGATTGCATGTCATCGCTATTCTCAAAAATAACGCGGCTGCCGGGCGGATTGAGCAGCAGGCGCATGGCGAGGTTGACGCAGGGCCGCAGCAGACGCGCCAGCCAGCGGTCGGAAGTGAACACATAGCCCATGCCGATGGGGGCATTGACGATATGGCGGACGCCGCAGCGCCGCGCCACCAGTGTGCCATACAGCACCGGCTTCAACGCCACATGATGAACGATATCGGGTGTTTCGGACTGGTAGATGCGACATATGCTCATCAGCGTGGCCAGTTCGCGCCACGGTGCCAGCGACCGCCGCCTGAGATCGATATGCCGCGCGCGCAGCCCGGCAGCGTAGATGGCATCGGCATGATGGCTGATGCGCGTGGCGATAACAACGTCGTACCCGGCCTTGCGCATGGCCACGGCCCGGTCGATGAAATGCGAGCAGAAAAACCAGTCCTCGGTCAGCAGGTAGAGCAGTTTCGCCATTCCGGCATCTTATCCTTGACCGGCGGGGGCACAAGCGCAAAATGCCTATTGTTAACTCTAAATTAATCCGGGAGCGCTATGGAAAAATAGCAATGCTATTCCTGTTTACGCCGCCTGTATAAGCGGGTATAAACCTCGCCAAAAGGAGATAACCATGAAAAAAATCATTCTCAGCCTACTTGCTGCCCTGGCCTGCTCACCGGCCCATGCCGAAGATTATATCAGTCTGAGCGCCGGTGGTTATGATGCACTGCGCCATAAGGATCCGGCGACGCTCTTCGGCGCGGAATACCGCTTCAGCCCGCTCGAATATAACATCCGCCCCATCATCGGCGGCTTCGTTACTACCGACAGCGGCGCGTATGGCTATGCGGGATTCGATTGGGATGTGTCGCTTATCCAGAACCAGCTTTTCCTGATCCCCAATTTTGCCGTGGGCGCCTATAGCGACGGCAATGGCCGCCAGCTGGGCGGGCCACTCGAGTTCCGCTCGGGGCTGGAGCTGGATTACCAGCTGCCCAATGCGCAGCGTATCGGCGTGGCGCTCAACCACATTTCCAACGCCAGCATCTACAAGCATAACCCGGGCGAAGAAAACGTGATCGCCACCTATTCGATTCCGGTGGCCACGATTGGGCACTGGGTGGGAGCCCGCTAAGCCAGTTCTCTATATCCCGGGAGCGTCAGGAACTCGGTGAACTCCGGCGGTGCGACCAGTTCGCTCAAGAGCTGGGCGGCGCGGCTGTAGGGCAGTCCGTCGCCGGACTGGGCATGGATTTTCTTCAGTTCCTCGGCCATCATCTCCACGAATAATTCGAACGTCACTTTGCGGCCGTCGGCCAGCACACCGGCCTTGTGGTGAATCCATTGCCAGATCTGCGAGCGGGCGATCTCGGCGGTGGCGGCGTCTTCCATCAGGTTGAAGATAGGCACGCAGCCGACGCCGTTCAGCCAGTTGGCCAGATACTGGATAGATACGCTGATATTGTTGCGCAGCCCCGCTTCGGTGATGGTCCCTTTGGGAATAACGAGCAGGTCTTTGGCTTCCACATGGACATCGAAAAGCTGGCGGTCAAGCTGGTTCTTTCCCGGCATCAGCCGGTCGAACACTTCCATGGCCACCGGCACCAGCGCTGGGTGCGCCACCCAGGTGCCGTCATGCCCGTCGCCGGCCTCGCGCTCTTTGTCGGCGCGCACCATGGAGAGCGCCTTGGCGTTGGCTTCCTCATCACCTTTGACCGGAATATAGGCGCTCATGCCACCCATGGCGAATGCACCGCGGCGGTGGCAGGTCTTGATCAGCAGCAGCGAATAGCTGCGCAGGAAATGCGTGGTCATCGTCACCTGCGCGCGGTCGGGCAGCACGAAATCCTCGCGCGTGTGAAATTTCTTGATGAAGCTGAAGATGTAATCCCAGCGGCCGCAGTTGAGGCCGACGCAATAATCCTTGAGCGCATAAAGAATTTCATCCATCTCGAAAGCGGCGACGATGGTTTCGATCAGCACGGTGGCCTTGATACTGCCGTGCGGAATGCCCAGCGCTTTCTCCGAGAAAGCAAAAATATCGGCCCAGAGCTGCGCTTCCTCGTAGCTTTCGAGCTTGGGAAGGTAGAAATAAGGTCCCAGCCCGCGCGCCAGCAGCGGTTTGGCATTGAGCCAGAAATAGAGGCCGAAATCCATGAACGCCCCGGCGATGGGCTTGCCGTCCAGCAGCACATGCTTTTCATCGAGATGCCAGCCGCGCGGCCGCACGATCAGCGTAGCGATTTTTTCACCCAGCGTGTACTGCTTGCCCTCGGGGCTGGCATAGCTGATCGTTCCCTCGGCATAGTCGCGCAGATTGAGTTGGCCGTCCATCACAGCATCCCAGGTCGGTGACAGTGAATCTTCGAAATCGGCCATGAACACCTTGGCGCCCGAATTCAGCGCGTTGATGATCATCTTGCGGTCGACCGGGCCGGTTATTTCGACGCGGCGGTCGAGCAGCGGCTCGGGGATCGGCGCCACTTTCCAGTCGGCGGTGCGGATGCCCTTGGTTTCAGGCAGGAAGTCGGGCAGCTCGCCGGCATCCAGGCGCTTCTGGCGTTCGGCGCGTTTCCTGAGCAGTGCATGTTGGCGGTCCGAGAAATGCGCGGCCAAGCTGGCGACGAAGGCCACCGCCTCCGGTGTTAGTATCTGCCGCCAGGCGTCTTTGACGGGGGAAGCGAATTCGAGCTTTTGATCGTGAAGTGCGTGGGCAGTCTGCATGCGCTATTGATAGCGGATTTCGTTATAAAAACGCAACAACCTTCTGCTAGCGCGGGGGTGCGGCAAATAATTTGTCCCAGAAGGATTTTCCCAGCGTCACCGTGCGCGGTCCGGACTGTGGTGGCGGACTGTTGACATGCGGCTCGCCGGGCTGCGGCGGGTAGGCGGGCGTCTCGCTCTGCCAGGGCAGGGAGACGAAGGAGCTGCCGCTGGTGGGGATGCCGGCCACCGGCAGATGCTCCAGCGCTACCTGCATAAAATGATGCCAAATCGAAGCCGGCAGCATGCCGCCGGTGACTTTTTTCATCGGCGTGTTGTCATCGTTGCCCACCCATACGCCGGTCACCAGCTGCGGTGCGAAGCCGATGAACCAGGCATCGCGGTAATCCGAAGTGGTGCCGGTCTTTCCGGCCACCGGACGGCCGATCTGGGCAGCGCGGCCGGTGCCATGATTGACGACGCCCAGCAGCATCTCGTTCATCTCGCCGACAATGCTGGGCCTCAGCACGACGCCGCCGGACGCCTGCCGCCGGTATACCGGCTCGCCGTGCGCGGTATCAATGGCAAGGATGCCGTAGGGGTAGACGATGTTGCCGCCGGCGGCCAGGTGGGCGTAGGCGGTAGTCAGCTCAAGCAGCGTCAGTTCGGTGGAGCCCAAGGCTATCGAAGGCAGGGGCTCAAGATCGGAGGTAACGCCCAGCCGCCGCGCCATATCGATG
>JAGWLJ010000211.1 GCA_028873275.1 Pseudomonadota bacterium | reverse complement strand
GTGGGAGGCGGTACTGGATTTTGGCGAGGCCTGAAATTCCGAGGTCGGCAGCTTACCCACCTTGTCCTTAAGTTCTGTGACGATGCGCTCGGCCAGCTTGGGCCCGATGCCGCTGATGGCTTTAAAGGCAGCGATATCCCTGGCCAGCACCGCGCGCGCCATCTGTTCAGGCGTGTAGGCGCTCAGGATGGCTAAGGCAATGCGGTTGCCCACACCCTGGACGGTCAGCAGCAGCCGAAACCATTCGCGCTCCACCACGTCGGGAAATCCATAAAGATGGATATGATCCTCACGCACATGCATCTCGATAATGAGTTGCGCCGCTTCACCGGCCGAAGGCAGCGCCGCCAGCGTGCGCCCGGAGCAGAAGACGTGATAGCCGACGCCACCGACGTCGAGGACAATGCTGTCATCCTCAATGGTATCGATAAGGCCGCGCAGCTTGCCGATCATTTTTCTAAAAATCTATCTTGAGATGATATAGAAGCACGTATCGCATGGAGATTTGCTGTTGTTACACCCTGTCTTTCTTCTTGCAGGGTCCGCGTTTCGGGATTTTTTTGATGCTCAATTTCACGCAGCGCAATTCGCAGGCCTTCCATAATACCGAATTGATAAGCACGTTCCTGCGTTGGGTTACTTGCTGGCGACTCAAGAATAACCTCCTTCATCATTTGAATAAGGCTTTCGCTATTTAGCCCTCCATGGACTGCATTTACAATGCGTTGCCCACCTTCAATTCCCTCTTGAATAAAATGATCAAATTTCTGCTTCATACATAACTCCTTATGATTTCGTTAAAATACACCAGCAACTGCCAATTGCAACTGGCGATGATGCGCATGGCAGATAGCCACCGCCAGCGCATCGGCAGCGTCGGCTTGTTTGGCATTGCTGGCGGGAAGCAGGGTTTTGACCATCATGGCGATTTGATTTTTGTCGGCATGGCCGGCTCCGACCACGCTTTTTTTGACTACATTGGCGCCGTATTCATAGACCGGAAGGCCACTCAGGGACAAGGCCAGCATGACGGCGCCGCGCGCCTGGCCGAGTTTCAGGCTGGAGCTGCCGCTTTTATTGATGAAGGTTTCCTCCACCGCCGCTTCTTCCGGCCTATACCTGGCGACGGGCTCCTGAAGCCCGTCATGCAGCTGGCGCAGGCGCTCGGCCATGGTCAGGGACGCATCGGTATGCACTGTCCCGCAGGCGATAAAAGAAAGCTGATTGGCTTTTGAAGCAATGATTCCCCAGCCCGTGCGCTGCAATCCCGGATCGATGCCGAGAATGACCGTCATGAAGCGGTAGCCAGCAGGGATTCAGGGATTTCCGCATTGGAGAACACTTCCTGCACATCGTCGCTGTCTTCCAGCGTCTCAAGCAGCTTGAGAAGGTTTGCTCCCTGGTCTTCAGTGATGGGTGTGGAGATTTTTGGCACCCAGGCGAGCTTGGCGGATAGCGGCGCGCCATAACGTTTTTCCAGATGCTCGCGCACGGCATGGAAATTTTCCGAGGCGCAACTGACGATATGGTTACCGCCATCGAAAGAGCAGTCATCGGCTCCCGCTTCGAGAGCCGCTTCCAGCATGGCGTCTTCCGTAGAAACTTTTCCGGGATAGACAATGATCCCCGCATAATCAAACATGAAACTGACGCTGCCGGTTTCGCCCAGATTGCCGCCGAATTTGGTGAAGGCCGTGCGGACCTCCGAAGCGGTACGATTCCGGTTGTCGGTCAGGGCCTGAACGATGACGGCGATGCCGCCGGGGCCATAGCCTTCGTAACGCACCGGCTCGAAATTGTCAGTGTCGGTGGCGCCGGAACCACGCTTGATGGCTGCTTCGATGCGGTCGCGCGGCATATTTTCCTCGCGCGCCCATTGGACGGCGGCGCGAAGGCGCGGGTTGGAGCTGGGATCTGGCGAACCGGCCTTGCAGGCCGAGATAATTTCGCGTTGCACCTTGGTCAGGATTTTTGCTTTCCTGGCATCCTGCGCGCCTTTGCGGCGCATGACGTTTTTAAAATGCGAATGGCCGGCCATGCGCCGCTATTTCCCTTCCGCCTTCTGGATGAACATATCGACGCGGTCAGGATCGCCGCCCGGACTCTTGTCGCCCTCGGCCTGCACGTTGATGCGCAGGTTATTGACGCCGGCGTCGATCAGGTAAGCCCGCACCGAGAGGGCGCGCGACAGGGAAACGCGCCGCGCCGTGCTGGCCTGGTCGCCGACGGCGGAAGCATAGGCGATCAGCGTGATACGTTCGTTTTCATTCTGGCGCAGCCGCTTGGCCAGATTGTCGAGATCTTCTTTCATGGAAAGGGGAACGGCCGTTTCCGTCGCCTTGAAAGCGATGCGCAAGGCGGGAGCATTGCCCGTGGCAGCGGCGGCGGGTACAGGCTTCTTATCCACGCTGGTCACTGGGGCCACTGGGGCAGCGGTAGCCTTCTGGGGGGCCTTCATAGGGGGAGGTTCAGGAGCAACTGCTGGCGGCGCTGTTTTCTCAGCTGCGGCCGCAGGCGCGGCCGGTGCCGGTTTCTTCTCGGCTTCTGTCGCCGGAACCGCCACCTTATCGGGTGATTTAGCCTCAGGAGAAGCTGCCGGCGGGGCAGGCGCAGGAATAGGCGGCGGAGGTGGTGGCGCAACGACTGCAGCAGGCTTCTGTTCCGCTGCCGGAGCAGGGGCGGGGGTGGGGGTTGCTGCTGGCGCTTCCGCAGGAGGAGTTACTTTGAATACCGGCGGTGGAGGTGGTGGCGGGGGCAGGGTGGAAGCCGAAGGCTGCGCAACAGGCTGAGCGGGCTTCTCCACGGCTGCGGCAGCAGGTTTTTCCTTTACAGGCTGTGTAGCGGAAGAAGCAGGAGCATTAGTCGCCGGTGCGGCAGATGGCACTGCCGTGGGCGGGGGAGGCGGCGGTGGGGGCACGGGAGCAGACGGAGCGGGAGCAGGTGCCGCCGGAGGTGTGACAGGCTTATTTGCCGGAGCCGGATTTGCATTGGCCGGGGCGGATTGTATAGCCGCGTTTGCCGCCGACTGCGGGGCCGGAGCAACAGGAGGTTTAGGCGCGGGCAGAGCCGGTTGCGCGGGAGCCTTTGCGGCAGGCTGGGCCGGCACGGGAGCAGGAGCTGGCTTTTGAGGAGCGGCAGGTTGCTGCGGCGCATTCTGAGGAGCCGGTTTTTGCGACGGCGGAACAGGACGCTCGGCTGGCGCAGGCTTGGCAGGCGCATTTTTGGCCGCGGGCT
>JAGWLJ010000210.1 GCA_028873275.1 Pseudomonadota bacterium | reverse complement strand
CATCGCTTCATTTGCATTGCCTGGCACTGACGATCATTGGCAAGCTGAAGGGCAAGAAACGCTGCCTGTACCTGAACAGCCCGGCGATGGTTGCTGAAATGCGCACCGCACTTATAGCCGCGGGGCTTGATCCGGCGGTGGAGATCGAAAAAGGATCTTTGGTCTTTGTGTCGGACCAAAATCATTTGGTGGATGGCAAGTTCGATGTCGACAAGATGATGGATATGCTGAACACCACGCTGCAACAGGCGCTGGCCGACGGTTATGCCGGCTTGTGGGCTACCGGTGATATGACTTGGGAATTCGGCAGTGAAAAGAACTTCGCCAAGCTTTTTGAATATGAGCGGCGGCTGGAAATATTCATGAAACACAATCCGGAGTTATCCGGCGTCTGTCAGTATCATCGGGACAATATACCGCTCGAGGCCATCGAAACGGCAAGTCGCGTCCACCCGGCAATCTATGTCAGCGATACGCTATCGCGCATCAACCCGGATTACGAACCATCTGCAGCCTAAGCGCCAATTCAAACAACAGATCAAAGAAGAAGTACACGCAATCGAAAACGATAATCCTTCCTCCAGCTGAATGCCGTAAAAAGACGATGTGCAAAAAGTCACATCAATTTCGGTTTCTTAGACTACGCAGCGAACTGCATTAAATTATTGCGCGGTATCGATAATCGATTAAGCGTAAATCGGCCTTGGTTCTGAAGTCGTCCACTAGCTTGTCGGCAAGCTGCTTATAGCTAACATTCCGTTTCTTTAATTCCGCCTTGAGTATGGAAACAATCTAAACGCATCTACCCATGCAGCGCTAATATATTCTCAACCATTGCCAATCGCCTCTCTTTCGATTATACATGATGCATCAATTGGTTGCCGCACATGCTTCAGGAAGCCACCCGCACATCGCCCGCTTTCGTTCCGGCCGGCGCGAACTCTCTTCCCGATGAGGCGAAGAACGCCTGCGTCGCGCTGGAGGTGTCCCGCTGGAACACGCTGTTCGACCAGGCCATGCAGCAGCAGGCGGTGGAGGCGCTCGAGCAGGGCAAGGTGCTGTTTCTGCCGCAGCTTTCCTTCGCCTTGACGCCGCAGGAGCAAGCGTATCTGCGGCCGGACTGCGTGAAGCCGGGGACCAAAAGCATCAAATATTCCCTGTCCCGCAATGCCTTGTGGGGCATGGCCGACAGCGAGCGCGATTCGCCGGCGCTGACCGGCCTGATGAAGCGTTACGCCGAATCGGCGCGCGGGCTGGCAACGGCGCTGCTGCCCGGTTACGCCTCCACGCTCATCACCGGCAACACCAGCTTCCGGCCGGTCGAGGTCGAGGGCCGTGAGCAGAGCAAGCGTCATGACGACCGGCGGCTGCATGTCGACGCGTTTCCCTCGCAGCCGATGCAGGGGAAGCGCATATTGCGCGTGTTCACCAACGTAAACCCCTCGTCGCGGCCGCGTATGTGGCACGTTGGCGAAAGGTTCAGCGACGTGGCGGCGCGTTTCCTGCCGCATATCCCCGCGCCGATGCCCGGCAGCAGCGCATTACTGCAATGGTTCAGACTCACGAAAGGCCGCCGCACGGCCTATGATCACTACATGCTGAACCTGCACGACCGCATGAAGCTCGACGACCGTTACCAGGCCGAAGTGCGCCATACCGTCATCCCCTTCCCCGCCGGATCCACCTGGATCGTATTTTCCGACCAGGTGTCGCACGCCTCTCTCTCTGGCCAACACCTTCTGGAACAAACGTTTACCCTGCCGGTGGCCGCCATGGACAATCCCGACGCCTCGCCGCTGCATGTGCTGGAAAAGATGAAAGGCAAAGCGCTTGCTTAAGCAGCTGGGAAACCGCACCTCCCTGCCGGCTTCGCCGCAGGACGCCATCATTGAGAGGGTGAAGAACCCACACAAGGACGCACCTTACTGCGTGCGCTTCGCCTGCCCGGAATTCACCTCGCTCTGCCCCATTACCGGCCAGCCGGATTTCGCCCATCTGGTGATCGATTACATGCCGAAAGACTGGCTGGTGGAAAGCAAATCGCTGAAACTATTTCTGGGCTCGTTCCGCAATCACGGCGCTTTTCATGAGGATTGCACGGTGGCCATCGCCAAGCGGTTGATCAAGGAGATAAAACCGGCCTGGCTGCGCATCGGCGGCTACTGGTATCCGCGCGGCGGCATTCCCATCGATATTTTCTACCAGACCGGTCCTGCGCCGGAAGGATTATGGATCCCGCCGCAGGACGTGCCGCCCTATCGCGGGCGGTAAAGCACCGTTTTCGACATATTTCGATTACGTTTCATCCCGTTTCCATCCATCTGGATATCGCAGCGATACCGTTTCAGATCTATTTCAGCGCGCTTTCAGACGATATTTCTGCGCTTTTCACATGATTTCCAGCGCGGCTGTTTTTGCTTATGAATGATTCCCAGCCGGTTATAAAAACCGGACACATTATTGCCCGCCGGCGATGTTGACATTCGTTGACATTTTTCTTCGCCGCGCAGGCGGAGTTTCAGTCGAGTCTAAAGCGAAGAAAAATAGCCGGGAAGAGAGAAACTAGCGTTCCCACTCAGGTTTGCCGCAGATGGTTTCCGCATATTTCTTAGCCATCGGCATCAATTCTGACCACGGCGTGTCTTGATCACTTCTTTCAATTTCCTGCGGACCAAATCTATTGGTGGAGATGCGCTCCGCCACTTGTTTAGCCAGCTCTGGCTCATATGCTTGGAAATATTCGACGCCGACCTGGGTAAGGCTATAACGCGGAGCATATTTTTTACGGCCCTGCTGCACTTCCAATTGCTGAACCAGGCCTTCTTCCTCCATGTGGCTAAGCGCCAACTCTATGTCCTGTTTATTCGAATAAAAAGGGTTGGGAATTTTTGCATCCCGATCATCAGACGTTGCGGGTGTCAGCGCAATAATATTAGAACTGGTAAGGCCGGGATCAGCGTAATGTGTTTCATCCATATTGCGCCCTATACTAATCGATTTCGCAGCAAGCCGATTGATCAGGTTTCCAGTACCGACCCAATTCCTAGGATATCTGTTCTGACACAGAATCTCATAAGCCAGGGCCGCTATGACGCCGCGTTTCGCCCTTTCTTCACTGGAAAGCTCCTGCATTGCCATCTCCATCGTTGGTTGCAAAGGAAATGGTAACTAATTATTAATAAATAGTCAAGCGTTGATTTTTTTAGCTTTTACACCGCGATCAGCGCCGCCGCCACGCGCCTGCCCTCGGCCAGGAGCACGTTATAG
>JAGWLJ010000209.1 GCA_028873275.1 Pseudomonadota bacterium | reverse complement strand
TTCTTGGCGTCGGTGTGCAGGCTCAGCGTATCCTTGGGGAGTTTTTCCTCCAGCTTCACGCCGGCGCTTTCTGCGCGCGGCTGCACCAGGCGCAGGCAGTTCTGCACCATCTTGTGCATGTTGACTTCCGACACCTCGACCTCCAGCTTGCCGGCCTCAGCCTTGGAGTAATCGAGGATGTCGTTGATGAGGCTTAAAAGATGGACGCCGGCGCTGTGGATGTCGTTGATGTAGGGGTCGTACTTGCGGTCGGGTATCTGCGGCATGGCCTCGTTCCTGATGATGTCGGAGAAGCCGATGATGGCGTTCAAGGGTGTCCTGAGCTCATGGCTGACGTTGGCCAGGAACTGCGATTTCTGCTGGCTTTCGGCCTGGGCGGTGGCGGCGGCGGAGGCCAGCTCGACGTTGGCCTCGTGCTGGCGGGCGATGATGGCCTCGGACTTGCGCGACGTGAAGAACAACATGCCGAGGAACACCAGGAAGATGATGATGACGCCGCCGGTGCCGTAGAGCTGGAAGCGGAGGATATCGTTTGCCGGGGCGGTGATGTCGTAGAGAAGCTCGATCGCGCCTTCCTCGCTCTGGCCGCTTACGATGGGCACTACCGTCTGGACGAGGGTAAGGTTGCCGGTATGCAGCACCTGGCTGGTTTCGCCGACCTGTATATGGTTTTGCACGAACGCATCGTCCGGCGAGGTGGTATTTCCCGGCAGGTTGCCGCCGATGGGGTCGGACATCAGCGGCGCGCCGACGGCGCTGTAAATGTTGACGCGCAGCAGCCGCGTGCCCTGGAAGTAGCTGACCGTGTCGGCGGCGAACTGGCCGACCTGCGGGTTGGTGCGCAGCTGCACCGGGTCGTTCTCGATGGGCACGAGGGTCGTGCGGTATTTCTTCCACACGGCGTTGATATAGCCCTGCGCCAGGTTGGCGTTGCCGCTGTCGACCGTGGCGAGGACGTGCTGAACCGCGGCGTTTTTCAGCATGACGCCGGAAAGCCCGGCGATGGCGATGATCGTCAGCAGGCTGATGATGGAAAAAAGACGCAAATAACCGGACATAGCCCCAAACCTTTTACGGGATCCTACCTAGTGTAACGGAGGCTGATTAATAAATGGTTTAGAGGGTTCGCGGTTAATTGACTGATTTTTCATAGAAAATTAACCTTAAAGGCGCTATTGACAGCGCCCGCAGGACTGGTTATAACTGCCCTCCTTTCAAGGATTTGCCCATGAAACGCACTTACCAGCCCAGCAAGATCGTCCGCAAGCGCCGTCACGGCTTCCGCGCCCGCATGGCTTCGGTCGGCGGCCGCCGCGTCCTGAACGCCCGCCGCAGCAAAGGCCGCCGTAAATTATCTGCTTAAGCATTGCGCTTAGAGACCATCAAAAAACGCGCCGATTTCCTGGCCGCCTCGGCCAGGGGGCGTAAAGTCTCGACCGGCACCTTCCTGCTTCTGGCGCGGGCGCGGCAGGATGAAGGCGCGCCGCGGTTCGGCTTCACCGTCACCAAGAAACTGGGCAATGCCGTGGCGAGGAACCGCATCAAGCGCCGCCTGCGCGAGTCGGTGCGAAAGGCGATGGAGAAAGCGGCATCCGGGCAGGATTACGTGTTCATCGCCCGTCCCAAGGCGCTTGACTGCCCGTACGGCGAGATTTTGCGCGATATGACCTTTGCATTTTCGAAGATTGCGACTATGAAGAACGGCACAGCCCCAAACCCCACGGTTTCCGATGCCCGTTCTTAGACTGCTCGCCGCTTTTGCCATCCGTTGCTACCAGCTTTTTGTCTCGCCCTGGCTCGGCACGTGCTGCCGGTATCAGCCGAGCTGCTCGCATTATGCCGAAGAAGCGATCTCCCGCCACGGCCTGATTTCCGGCGGCTGGATGACAGTGAAACGCCTCCTGCGCTGCCGGCCTTTCGGCGGCTCCGGCTACGACCCGGTGAAGGACTAGCCATGCTGCCGCAGCAGGACGAGCCCGATTACATCCGTCTTTTCATCGCCGTGTTCCTGGCGGCGCTTCTGTTCATGGGCTGGCAGCGGTTCGTCGAATGGCCGCGGCGGCAGCAGATGGCGCAGCAATTTATTCACAAGGAAAAGGTGGAGCATGAGGAGCAGCAGAAGGAAGCGGCGAGCCTGCCGTACGCCGCCACCAATGAAAGCAACCCGGCGCTGACGCGCAAGGAACGCCTCGCTTTAAGCTCGCGCGTCACCATTTCGTCCCCCACGCTGCACGGCTCGATCGACCTCACCGGCGCGCGGTTCGACGATTTGGTGCTTGCCAGATACAAGGAAGAGCTTGCGCCGGAGAGTCCCGACGTCACGCTGCTGTCGCCGGCGGGCGGCAATGACGCTTATCTTGCCCAAATCGGCTGGGTGGCGGCGGACGGCAGCACCAAGGTTCCCGGCCAGCATACGCTGTGGAAGGCCGATAAAACCACTCTCTCGCCGGGGCAGCCGGTGACGCTCACCTGGGATAACGGGCAGGGGGTGACGTTCATCCTCACCGTCTCGCTCGACAAGGAATACATGTTTTCGGTGGCGCAGCGCGTGGAGAATCATTCCGGCCATGCGATCGCCGTCATCCCCTACGGCTACATCAACCGCGCCTACAGTGAAACCGACGAGGCCCACCGCTTCGCCCACGAAGGGCCGCTCGGCGTGATGCAGGGCTCGCTCGAGGAAGAGTCCTACAAGGATCTGCGCAAGGCGGGCAACAAGGTCTACGACGACGCCTCCGGCTGGCTCGGCATCACCGACAAATACTGGCTGACGTCGCTGATTCCGGCGGGCGGCCATTACAAGGCGGCGTTCCGCTATTACCCGGAGCGCGGCCAGGACCGCTACCAGGTGGATTATTTGGACGGCACGCAGCACATCGAAAACGGCAAGGATGCTGGTTATGAGGTGCGGTTTTTCGCCGGCGTCAAGGAGCTGAGTCTGCTCGACACCTACGCTAAGGGAAGCGGCGGCAACGCCCCGATCCCGCTCTTCGACCGCGCCATCGATTTCGGTTGGCTATACCTCATCGCCGAGCCGATGCTCAAGGCCATGAATTTCTTTTACCGCTACACCGGCAATTTCGGCGCCGCCATCCTGATGCTCACTTTCCTCGTGCGGCTCCTGCTGTTTCCGCTGGCCAACAAATCCTTCCATTCGATGGCGGCGATGCGTGCGCTGGCGCCGGAGATGAAGAAAATCAAGGAGCGCTACGCCGACGACCAGATCACCCTGCAGAAGGAGATGCTGGCGCTCTACAAGCGCGAGAAAGT
>JAGWLJ010000208.1 GCA_028873275.1 Pseudomonadota bacterium | reverse complement strand
AGGCAGTGCTGAGTCAGGTGGAGAAGCGGCTTTCCGATAAAGGAATGAACATACTGCCGCAATCTGTGCCCGCAAATACGCCGAAAGATTCAGAGGAAGAACGCAGACATGCCGCCTATCTGGAATCCAAGATAAAGCCGCTGGGCAGCGGCCATTGTGAAGACTGCGGCGGGGAATACCTGATCCATGTCGCCCCCGGCTTCAGCGAAAAAGCGGTGCTCGAAGCCATCAGCGGCAACGGCAAAGCCCAGGGCCACGCCCGCTAAAAATTACAGCGAAACCGAAAACGAATTGCCGCAGCCGCAGCGGGCGGTGGCATTGGGGTTCTTGATGGCGAACCCGGCGCTGGCCAGGTCTTCCGTGTAATCGAGCATGCCGCCCTTGATAATGCCAAGCGATACGTCATCAATAATGACCTCGGCCCCGTCGCGGACGAAAACGCTGTCTTCCGGCGACGGCGCGGCATCATCCAGCGTGAAATCATACTGAAACCCGGAGCAGCCGCCGCCCTTGACGGTGATGCGGAAGCGCTGGCCCGGCTTGTTGTCCACGGCCTTCAAGTGATTAATGCGCGCGGCGGCGCTTTCGCTTAAGGAAAACGCCGGTGGCGGCACGATGGGGCTGGCGGTGTGCGGATCGGTCTGCATCTTTGAATTATGGGGTAAAATCAGGCCTTCTGCAAGGGGATGGCGGCGATTTGGCGCTATTGCCTCTTGCTTTAAGGGATACAACCGGTTATTCCTTGCAGCCCTATGGCAATACCGAATTATCAGCCGGGCGAGCTGGCTTCCTATGCCTGCCACCCGGAACAGAGCCGCGGGCGGCTGCATCCGGAAGAGGAAAGCAATACGCGCTCCTGCTTCCAGCGCGACCGCGACCGTATCATCCATTCCACCGCCTTCCGCCGCCTGGAATACAAGACGCAGGTGTTCGTCAACCACGAGGGCGACCATTACCGCACGAGGCTGACGCACAGCCTCGAAGTCTCGCAGCTGGCCCGCTCCATCGCCCGCACGCTGGGGTTAAACGAGGATCTGGCGGAAACGCTGGCGCTGGCGCATGACCTGGGCCATACCCCTTTCGGCCATGCCGGTGAGGAAGCGTTGGCCGAAGCCATGAGCGGCTATGGCGGCTTTAACCATAATGCCCATACGCTGCGCATCGTCACCAGCCTCGAGCACCGTTACGCTGAATTCGACGGTCTTAACCTGACTTGGGAAACCCTGGAAGGCATCGCCAAGCATAACGGCCCGCTGATCCGCCGCTCGCCGGCCTCGATCTTAAGCAAGCTGCTGCACAAGCCGCAGGAGCATGCTCTGCCCCGCGCCATCAGCGAATATAACGCCCGCCACGACCTGGAACTGGAGCATTACGCCTCCGGCGAAGCGCAGGTGGCGGCGCTGGCCGACGACATCGCCTACAGCAATCACGATATCGACGACGGCCTGCGCGCCGGGCTCTTTACCCTGGAGCAGCTGGAGCGGGTAGACATGGTGGCCCGCATCATCCGCGAGGTGCGCGTGCGCTATCCGGCCCTCAACGAGCACCGACTGATCCATGAGGCCATCCGCCGCCTGATCAACCGCATGGTGACCGATCTCATTACCCAGACGGCGCAGAACATCGCCAGTGAGCATGTCGAAAAAGCCGACGACATCCGCCGCCTCGGCAGACCGCTGGTGGAGTTCTCGCCGCCGATGCAGGATGCCAACCAGCAGCTCAAGGACTTCCTGATGGAAAACATGTACCGCCATTACAAGGTCAACCGCATGGCCAGCAAGGCGCGGCGCATCGTGGGCGAGCTGTTTCAGTTCTTCCTGGCCGAGCCGCAATGCCTGCCGACCAGCTGGCAGCAATTGGCCAGCGGTCCCAAGGGGGCCGTCACCGCCACCGTGACCGCTGATTTCATCGCCGGCATGACCGACCGCTTCGCCATCGAGGAATACCGACGCATCTTCGACGTCACCACGCGGGCGTGGGTGAGTCTCTAATCGTCATCCCCGCGTAGGCGGGGATCCATTCGCGAATAGATTCCCGCCTACGCGGGAATGACGGAAAGGATAAAATGAATATTTTCAAAAAATTGGAAAAAGATATTTATCTCATTGTTGAACAGCTGAAGGCGGAGGGCGTGTTCCCTGCGGGCATCGCTGCCGACAAGATCGAGGCTACGCCGCCGCGCGATGCGGCGCATGGCGATGTCGCCACCAACGCCGCCATGGTGATTGCGGCGCAGATCAGCAAGAATCCCAAGGAAATCGCCTCGCTGCTGGCCGGGCGGCTTACCGGCATCGACGGCGTGGTGCGCGCGGAAGTGGCGGGGCCGGGATTCATCAATCTCACGCTGGTGCCTTCCGTGTGGCAGTCGGCAATGCTTGAGATCCTCAAAACCGGCCGCGCCTATGGCGATTCGCAGCTGGGGCGCGGGCAGCGCGTCAACGTGGAATATGTCTCTGCCAATCCTACCGGGCCGATGCATGTCGGCCACGGCCGCGGCGCGGTATATGGTGACGCGCTGGCCAACCTGCTGGCCAAGGCCGGGTATGACGTCACCCGCGAGTATTACATCAATGATGCCGGGGCGCAGGTGGATAAGCTGGCGGAATCGGCCTATCTGCGTTACCGCGAGGCCTGCGGCGAAACCATCGGCGACATACCGGAGGGGCTGTATCCGGGGGATTACCTGATCAATGTCGGGCAGGCGCTGCATGAGGCGCACGGCAAATCGCTGCTCGATAAGCCGCGAGAGGAATGGCTGCCGCTGGTGCGCGGCCTTACGCTCGAGGCCATGATGGCGCTCATCAAGACCGATTTGGCGGCCATCGGCATCCATCACAGCGTATTCACCTCCGAGCGCAAGTTGGCAGAATCCGGCGAGGTGGAGCAGGCGCTGGCGCTGCTGGAGAAAAAGGGGCTGATTTACCGCGGCATCCTTGAGCCGCCCAAGGGCAAAACGCCGGAGGACTGGGAGCCGCGCGAGCAGACGCTGTTCCGCTCCACTCAGTTCGGCGACGACTGCGACCGGCCGGTCAAAAAATCCGACGGCAGCTGGACCTATTTCGCGCCGGATATCGCCTATCATTACGATAAATGCAAACGCGGCTTCACCAAGCTGATCGACGTGTTCGGCGCCGACCATGGCGGCTATGTCAAGCGCATCAAGGCGGCGGTTGCGGCGCTTAGCGACAACAAAGTGGAAACGGAAGTGAAGCTCTGCCAGCTGGTAAAATTCCTGCGCGGCGGCGAGCCGCTTAAAATGTCCAAGCGGGCCGGCACGTTCGTAACCGTTCGCGAAGTAGTGGATGAAGTCGGCAAGGATGTGTTTCGTTTCATCATGCTGACCCGCAAGAACGA
>JAGWLJ010000207.1 GCA_028873275.1 Pseudomonadota bacterium | reverse complement strand
CACGCTGCGTGAGATAAAAGCTGGCTGGAAAAAAACGGAAGCAGCCGATCCGTTAACCGGTGAGCGACGCGCCCTCGTACAGAAAAACTTCTATTCGGGACTGGGCGATCTTAAACGCGACGATGTTCGAAGCCAGGAATACTTCTTCAACCTTATGGCCGAATGCACACATGCATTCACCACCATGGCATGCTATACTGACCTGAAACGCATCGGCAACGAGTTGAAAAAGCAGGGCGACCTGCCGCTGGACGCCATCGCAAGCGGCGGGGCGATCCAACAGGGATTCTATCTTACGGAAGAAGACGACCAGCTACGTACCCCCCGATTCTTCGCCTACCAGGAAAAAGTGCAGGATGTTCCGGAATCATCCGGCATCGCAGCAACCATTTTTATGACCCCGGATGCCGCTGCCAGAATCCTCGGCGATATTTTCCACATGCCAGAATTCATGCCCTCCCCGCCCTCTCCCGGACGCGGATCATAAAAAACACTTGTTTTATATGCCATTGCCTTTTTGGGCCGGCCTGAAGCCGGCCTTTTTATTTGCCTGCATTTCTGCATTTTCCCAAAAGAGATATTGACTCACCCATAAAACGACCATAATATCCCATCTATACCCATAATATTCCATACCGGATCCATGGCGAAGCGATGCTGTTCCTCTCCACCTACCACAACCGCATCGACAAGAAGGGCCGCGTCTCCGTCCCGGCGCCGTTCCGCGGCGTTCTGGCGGCGCAGGAATTCTCCGGCATCGTCGCCTATGCCTCGCCGCTGCACGCCTGCATCGAGGCCTGCGGCATGGCGCGGCTGGCCAAGCTCAACCAGCGCATCGAGAAGCTCGATCCCTATTCCGAGGAGCGCGACGCCTTTGCCACCGTGCTGTTCGGCGAAAGCGTGCAGCTCACCTTCGACAGCGAGGGCCGCGTGATGCTGCCGGAATCATTGCTTAAAATAGCCAAGCTCAGCGAACAGGCCACCTTCGTCGGCAAGGGCGAGATTTTCGAGATATGGGAACCGGCGGCGTACGAGGCGCAGGTCAGCCGCGCCCGCGCCCTCACCCGCGAGAAGCGCTTTCAGCTCAAGGGGGACGCATGAGCGCGCATGTTCCCGTCATGGCCAGCGAAATGCTCGACTGGCTGGAGCCGCGCCCCGGCGGCGTCTATATCGACGGCACGTTTGGCGCCGGAGGCTACAGCCGCGCCATCCTGCGCGCCGCCGACTGCCGCGTTTTTGCCATCGACCGCGATCCCTCCACGCGCGTTTTCGCCGAGCGGCTGGAACAGGAATTCCCCGGCCGTTTCGTATGGATCCTCGGCAATTTCGCCGATATGTGCGCGCTGGCGGCCATGCACGGCGTGCATGAAGTGGACGGCATCGTGCTCGATATCGGCGTGTCGTCCATGCAGTTCGACCAGGCCGAGCGCGGCTTCTCTTTCCGCCAGGACGGGCCGCTCGATATGCGCATGTCGCAGCAGGGAGCCAGCGCCGCCGACATCGTCAACACCGCTTCGGAGAGCGAGCTGGCCGATATTTTCTATTATTACGGCGAAGAAAAGGCGGCACGGCGCATCGCCCATGCCATCGTCGCCGCCCGGGCGCTTGCCCCTATCACGCGCACGCAACGCCTGGCCGCCGTCATCCGCGGCGCCATCGGCGGCAAGCCGCAGAAAACCGATACGGCCACGCGCAGCTTCCAGGGCCTGCGCATCTACGTCAATCGTGAATTCGAGGAGCTGGAGAACGGCCTCAAGGCGGCGGAAAGCCTGCTCGCCCCCGGCGGACGGCTGATCGTCGTCAGTTTCCATTCGCTCGAAGACCGCATGGTCAAACGCTTTACCCACTCCCGTTGTGGTAAACTCGGGGAGACTTCGCGTCACCGGCCCGACCGGCCGGCGAACGCGGAATCTCCCCGCTTTTTTTTGCCACGCCCGGAGAAACGCACCGCCGGCGACGCCGAACTCGCCGCCAACCCGCGCGCCCGCTCGGCCACCATGCGCATGATGATTCGCGGAGGCGCGGCATGAGACGCTCCACCGTCATCTGGATGCTGGTCATCGTCATCGCCGCCTTCTCGCTCTACCGCGTCAAATACGAGGTACAGTCGCTCAAGGCGCAGGTCGCCGCCACCACGCGCGAGCTCGAAACCGAAAAGGAAGGGCTGCACGTCGCCAGCGCCGAATGGGCCTATCTCAACCGCCCGCAGCGGCTGGAGCAGCTGGCGCAGAAATACCTGCCCGCCGCCGACATGACGGCCAGCCAGATCGCCGACGTGCAGGCCATCCCCTTCCCGGCACAGATGCAGGCGTCGCTCGACGGCGACCGGCAGCTCACGCACGTGTCCGCCAAACTGCATGAAGGAGGCAGCGGCGCAAGGTGAGCAGGTCGTCGTCCCGCGTCATCATCAAGGAAAGCACCGGGCGGCGGATCATCGAGCAGAGCCGCCTCAGGCTGTGGTGCGTCGGGCTGTTCTTCGTGCTGTGCTTCGGCTCGATCGGCGCGCGCATGGTCGATATCGCAGTGCTGCATAAAAGCCATGCGCTGATCACCGTCAGCGATCCCGACAACGACGATAAAAGCGAGCAGGTCGACCTGCAGTCCATGGAGCCGGCGCTGAAGCGCGGCGACATCGTCGATCGTAACGGTGTGCTGCTGGCCACCAGCCTGATGACCGCCTCGGTCTTCGCCAATCCGAAGGAAATCCGCGAGCCGGAGGACGCCAGCGCCCGCATCGGCAAGGCCCTTGGGCTGGACGGCAAGCGGCTGCTGGCGCATTTCAAAAGCGGTAAATCCTTCGTGTGGGTCAAGCGCAACTTGACGCCGCGCGAAGAGCAGGCCGTCAACAGCCTGGGCATTCCCGGCCTCTATTTCCTGCCGGAGGAGAAACGCGTGTATCCCTATGGCAATCTCTTCGCGCATGCGGTGGGTTATGTCGGCGTGGATAATCGCGGGCTGGCCGGCATCGAGAAGCAGTTTGACCAGCGGCTGCGCGATACCGACGTCAATCGCGATCCGCTGGCGCTGTCGCTCGACGTGCGGCTGCAGGGCATCATGCGCGAGGAGATCATGAAGGCGGTGGAGGAATTCCGCGCCATCGGCGCCATCGGCGTCATCATGGACGTGCATTCCGGCGAACTGCTCTCCATGGTGTCGCTGCCCGATTTCGACCCGCAGCATCCCGGCAAGGCCAATGACGATGCCCGCTTCAACCGCGCCACGCTCGGCGCCTATGAGATGGGCTCGACCATGAAGAGCTTTACCATGGCCATGGCGCTCGATTACGGCACCGCCACCATGAAAAGCAGCTATGACGCCACCGGCCCGCTGCATTACGGCAACTTCACCATCCACGACGACGAGCCCGCCCACCGCTGGCTGACCGTGCCG
>JAGWLJ010000206.1 GCA_028873275.1 Pseudomonadota bacterium | reverse complement strand
CAATATCACGTAACGTCATATTATTATTTTATCTGTTAAACGGATAATTTCCAATGATTTATAATTGATTGATTTTGCTGGCTATTATAAAATCATTCTCATGCAGCCCGCCGATGGCGTGCGTCCACAGCAGGATTTCGGCATAGCCCCAGCCGAAGGTGATGTCCGGGTGGTGACCTTCCGACTCGGCGATGGCGCCCACTTTATTAACGAAAGCCAGGGCCTCAACGAAATTTTTGAAAGTGAAGCGGCGCTTGATGGCCTTATGGCCGTCGGCCAGCTCCCAGCCGGGGATTTCCTTCAGCATGTTTTTGGCTTCGTCGGATGAAAGCGGCGTCAGACCGCCTTCGCAGGGCACGCATTTCTTCTGGGTAAGTCCGCATTGGCTGACCATTGTATCTTCCCCCGCAACCGGTTAATAAGGGCTGATTATTACTCCGCTATCGCCGCTCAGTCAAACCATGACCGCCATTCTCGCCCTCGATACCGCCACCGGCCCCTGCTCCGTCGCCGTGTGGAAAGACGGATGCGTGGTCGCTTACCTGGAAACCCTGCGCCCCGCCTCGCAATCGGCCTGCCTGGTCCCCATGATCGAGCAGGCGCTGAAGGAGAGCAGGCTGGAATATCAGGATTTTTCTGCCGTAGCCGCCACCGTTGGCCCTGGCAGCTTTACCGGCATCCGCGTCGGGCTGGCCGCCGCCGCCGGCATCGCCTTCTCCTCCCCTATCAACAGGCTGGGCTTCACGACGCTGGAGACGCTGGCCTTCGGCGCAAGACAGCAAGCCGGACGCATTCTTGCCATCCTCAACGCCGGGAAAAACGAGGTCTATTACCAGCTATTCGAGGCCGGGCCCTGGCGTGCGCTATCCGAGCCGGCGCTTGGCCCGCTGGAACAGGCGATGACGCTGGCGGATAAGGCGCTCGTCGTCGGCAACGCCCTGCCGGACGCTCCCCCCACCTACCCGCGGGCCGACGCGCTGGCGCAATTAACCGCCACGCATGCCGCAAAGGCTTTGTCCCTGTCGCCTTTTTATATCCGCCCGCCGGATGCCAAGCTGCCTTCGCAAAAAGCATGAATCATTTATTTGCATCCGTCCCGATTTTGCTATGATGGGGAGGACTAAGGGAGAAGAGATATGCCTGCCGCCATCCGCCGCCTGCTGCCCGCCCTGCTGTTGCTCATCACCGCCTGCCAGCCTTCGCCGCCTGCGCCGCCGCCGGAAATCGGCTTCACGCGCTTCCAGCCTATCTATCTCGATGTCGCCAAGATCGACATCGTCGACGAATACCAGTCGCCGATGAAATCGCCCAATGTCGAGCACCTGCTGCCGGTGTCGCCGGCCGAGGCGATGCATGTCTGGGTGCGCGACCGGCTGCGCGCCGTCGGCACCGGCCGCTCGCTGCAGGTCATCATCAAGGACGCCAGCGTCACCGTGACGGCGCTGCCCAAGCCGGGCGGCATGCAGGGTTTCTTCACCGTCAGCCAGGACAAGCGCTACGATGGCCGGCTCGACGTCGAGATGCGCATCTATAACGGCGGCGCCATGTCGGAGGCCAATATCGAGGCCACCGTGACACGCTCCATCACCATGAGCGAGCGCGTGAGCCTGGCCGAGCGCGAGGCCCTCTTCCGCCGTATGATCTACGACATGATGGAGGAAATGAACGCCGAGATGGAAAAACAGATGTACACTTATTTCGGCAATTACATCAGCTATTCGCGGCACTGGTGATTGATGCGTAAATGAACATCTACCTGCCCATCGCCGAGATGTCGGTCAATATCTTCGCCCTGCTCGGGCTGGGCGTGGTGACCGGCGTACTCTCCGGGCTGTTCGGCGTCGGCGGCGGATTTTTGATGACGCCGCTCCTGATCTTCATCGGCGTGCCGCCGGCCATTTCCGTATCCACCGTGGCCAACCAGATCGTCGCCTCCTCGGTCTCGGGCTTCCTGGCGCACTGGCGGCGCGACAACGTCGATTTCAAGATGGGCGCTTACCTTTTGGCTGGCGGGCTCATCGGCTCGTTCCTGGGCGTCGAGCTGTTCCGCTGGCTCAAGGCGAGCGGCCAGATAGACCTGATCATTTCCGTCATTTACGTGGTGTTCCTGGGCGTCATCGGCGCGCTGATGGCCGGCGAGAGCATCCGCTCCATCCTCAAGGTCAGCCGCAAGCATCCGCATGACGAGAAGCCCCCGCTGGCCATGCGCCTGCCGCTCAAGGTCGAGTTCCCCAAATCGAAGCTCCGGATCAGCGCGATCATGCCGGTGGCGATCGGCTTCTTCGCCGGCGTCATGGTGTCGCTGATGGGCATCGGCGGCGGATTTTTCCTGATCCCCGCCATGATCTACGTGCTCGGCATGCCCACCAACGTGGTCATCGGCACTTCGCTGTTTCAGATCATCTTCATCACCGCCAACGTCACCTTCCTGCAGGCCGTCACCACGCAGACGGTGGATATCGTGCTGGCGCTGCTGCTGCTCACCGGCTCGGTGGTGGGCGCGCAGGTCGGCACCAAGGCCGGGTCGAAGCTGCCGCCGGAATACCTGCGGGCGCTGCTGGCGGCGCTGGTGCTCGGCATCGCCACCAAGCTGGCCTTCGATCTGTTCACGCCGCCGGCGGATGTGTATAGCGTGAGCGTGATGGAATGAGGAATCGCCTGCCATTCCCGTCATTGCGAGGAATTGCCGCGGCCTTCGGCCTCCTCGTAATGACGGTATTTCCCGCCTCCGCCGCCCCGCTGGTCGCCGACCTGTCGAATTACTCGATCAACATCGACTCCAACTTTACCGGCACGCGGCTGTTCCTGTTCGGTGCGCGCAATGATAACGGCGACATCGTCGTCGTCATCCGCGGCCCCGCCAGGGATTACATCGTGCGCAGGAAGGAGGAAGTCGCCGGGCTGTGGGTCAATCGCGGGCGCATGAAATTCCTGAACGTGCCGGATTTCTACGCCATCGCCGCCAGCAAGCCGCTGCCTCCGGCGGCGCAGTTCGCGCTTGGCCGCCAGCTCGGCATCGGCCAGGAATCGCTGCTCTCGGCGCCCATCGACCCGCGCCTGCAGCCGCAGTACGCCGAATTCGCCGACGCCTTCCTGCGCCATCAGTACGGGCGGCGGCTCTACATGCGCGACGCCGGCAGCGTGCAGTTCATGGCTGAAACGCTATTCAAGACAGTCGTCGAATTTCCGGATGATATCCCGCCCGGCGATTACACCGCCGAGATTTATCTGATCAGCGACGGCGAACTGGCCGGCATGCAGTCCATGCCGATCCGCGTCGTCAAGAGCGGGCTGGACGAATTCCTCTACCGCTCGGCGCACGACACCCCGGCGCTTTACGGCCTTGCCGCCGTCGCCCTGGCGCTGCTGATCGGCTGGGCGGCGGGAAGAATTTTCGAGAAGATATA
>JAGWLJ010000205.1 GCA_028873275.1 Pseudomonadota bacterium | reverse complement strand
CCGAGGATAGTGGCGTGCAGATATTCGATGATCTGCTGAAAGCCGCGTATACCACGCGGCTCGTTGACCGGCTTGACATGGCTGATTTCTACCGCGCCCTGCGGGTAGACCTGAAATACCGGTTGCACGCGCGGCTCGCGGAATTCATCGACGATGGTGATATGCGGCGAGTTATCGACCAGCCGGTGGATGAAATCCTTTTCCGATCCGCGCATCAGCGAGGAGATGGCCAGAAAGAACGCCACGCCCAACACGATACCCATGAGCGATACGATGCTCTGTCGCTTACGCGCCAGCAAATGCTTAAGCGCGATGGCGATCAATAGTCTCATGGCTTAGGCGCTTCGACCAGGCGAGTATGCACTTTGCGCCCGGCCTGCAGCTTTTCATCCGGCTTCAGCACCACGAGGTCGGACTCCGCCACGCCTTTTTTAATCTCGGTCTGCTCGGCGCCCTTAGCGCCGGTTACTACTGGCTGGCGCACGAGCCGGCCATCCTTGACCAGCCAAACCTTCTCCTGCGTCACGGCACTGCTCGGCAGCAGTAATGCGTCCTTATGCTCGCCGGTAATGATATTGGTCTCCGCCGTCATGCCGATCTGCAATGGCGTATCCTCGGTGAATTCAATACGCACCCGGTAGCTGCGCGCAATCGGGTCGCCTTTGGGCGTAATCGCTTGTACTTTGCCATGGAAAACCTGCCCCGGAAAGGCATCGGCGCGGATCAGCACTAATTGAGCAGGCTTGACCTGCGCGATATCCTCCTCATCCACCTCCGCCGAGATTCGCAAGGGCGCACAGCAGGAGAGCCAGAATAAAGGTTCATTGGCCGGAATCAGCTGCCCGATTTCCCCGTCGCGCTTGATAATCAGCCCATCGGCAGGCGCGGTCAGCTTCATGAAATTGGCCTCGGCCATCGCTTTTGCCGTGGCCGCTTTAGCCGCCTCCCAATCGGCTTTCGAGCGATCGTAATCGGCTTTGGATACCGCATCGTTTTTCAGCAGCGCGGCGTTACGTTCATAGGCCCGCCGGGCGAATTCCTCCTGCGCCTGCAGCTGCTTGAGCGCATTCTGCACATCTTCATCCTCCAACCGCGCCAGCAACTGGTCCTTTTTGACGTTGCTACCCTCGTCAACGTCGAGCTCCACCAGCCGTGCTGCGATGCGCGGAGCAATGGGCATCATCACCGTTGCTTCCACGGTGCCGGTGGCATAGACCGCCTGCACCGCCGGCCCGCGCACCGGATGGACGACCTCAATGGACGGCCATAGCCAGCGTGTGGCAACCCACGCCGTAACAGCCAACAGAACGGGAACTATCCACAAGAATTTACGCATTATTATTTATACCACAGATAAAAATAATGGCACAAGGCAGGTTATACCTTGTGCCCTTGGAAGAGCCAATGACAACTATTTATGTCAGCCTGTTTAATCTGGATCTTTGATCGCGGTCAAAGGAGAGCCATCTGCAAGTGGCTTTTTAACCATAACTTGATATAATAAAAAAATGCAGCCTTTTTCCCGCAGACAATTTGTTAAACTCGGCTTATGCGCCGCCTCTCTGGCGACGCTGCCGCGCATGGCCTGGGCATCCGCACCGGCACGGCAGCTTTCTTTTTACCATATCCATACCGGCGAATCGGTGCGGCTGGCCTATTTCGAGAATGGCCGCTATATGCCCGGCGCTTTACAGGAGCTAAACCATTTCCTGCGCGACTGGCGCACTAGTGACGCGCATGACATCGATCCGGCGCTGTTTGATCAGCTTTATACGCTCCAGCAGCTGGTGGACATGCCAGGCACCTATCATGTCATCTGCGGCTACCGCTCTCCTAAAACCAACCAAATGCTGCACTCGCATTCGGATGGCGTGGCAGCGCACAGCCTGCATCTGGAAGGCCGCGCCATTGATATTTACCTGCCGGGGAAGGATCTGTCCTTACTGCACAAAGCCGCACTCAGCATGCAGGCAGGTGGCATCGGCTATTACCCCGGCTCCGGCTTCATCCACATGGACACCGGTCGCGTCCGGCATTGGGGTTGAAAGCTTATCCGGCGTTGATTGCAGTCAAATAATGCAATGTCGGAGTCCCCTATAAAATAGTATGCCCATTCGCCAGCTATGCCTCTTCATCCTCGATTTTGTCTTTTATCTGGCGCTTAACCAGCCGCTTTACGCCGCCACTTTCGCGCCAGATGGCGATGTCATTGGTAGCATTACCCATTACGCCGTTAGGAAAAAGGATAATCTTTACGGCATCGCTCGCCGGTTCGACCTTGGCATTGTCGAGGTGCTCGCCGCTAATCCCGGCGTCGATCCATGGCAGCCGGAAGAAGGGACAGAACTGACACTGCCCACAACGCACATCCTGCCACCAGTCCATGAGGGCATTGTGTTGAACTTATCGGAACTTCGCCTCTTTTATTTTGCCGGGAATGGCACGGTCATGACCTTTCCCATCGGCATCGGGCGTGAAGGCTGGCAGACCCCTATTGGCAGCACCACTGTAGTGCTGAAGCGCAAAAACCCCGCCTGGATACCGCCCGATTCTATCCGCGAAGAGAATCCCAATCTTCCAGACATCGTGCCGCCGGGACCGGACAACCCTCTCGGCCGATACGCCCTGAATCTCGACATGCCGGGCATACGCATCCACGGCACCAACCGGCCTTACGGCATCGGCAAGCGCTCCAGCCATGGCTGTATCCGCCTCTACCCGGAGGATATCGAGCGGCTGTTCAATGCAGTAGATGCCGGTACGCCGGTAACTATTCTGGACAATCCTTATAAACTCGGATGGCGAGGCAATACGCTGCTTCTGGAAGTGACGCCGACGCAAGAGCAGGATGATATCATCGCCGAATACCGTATCCCGCATCCCGTCAGCCTTCCGGAAATCTACGATGCCATCCGCCAGATCGCAGGGAATGTGACTATCGATTGGCATACCGTCGATCAGACCGTTGCGGCACATGCCGGAATACCGGTGATTATTTCGAGGATATCCAGATAAAATGACGCCGATGATGAGCATCACGCGAGGACATAGGGTGTAATTATCCCTATCGAAACATTATTCGCTTTATGGAACGCTATGCCCGCATGGCAGGACAGCATCCTTTTCCAAAAGCTATAAAAATCCTGTTAAGTACCCTGGCAGCCCTGGTGCTTATCGTGATTGCCGGCCTGCTCTATCTGGGAACTCCCTATTTCGCCGCGCAGGCGGGCACGTGGCTGACTCATCGCAGCGGACGCAACGTGGTACTGCAAGGACGGATAGAAGCGCATTGGTGGTCGCTCGAACCGCATTTCATCCTCCATGATGTCAAGGTCGGCAATGCTGAGTGGGGCAGCGAACCGACCATGTTCGAGGCAAAGCAGCTGGAATTCTCCATACAGCTTACTCAATTGCTTAGAGGCAGGCTGGTT
>JAGWLJ010000204.1 GCA_028873275.1 Pseudomonadota bacterium | reverse complement strand
GCTCGCCCAGCGCGTTCTTGAGCACCGCGCCCTCGCCGCGCGCACCCTCGGTGATAAGGATGCCGGTGCCGTACAGCCCGGTGGGATGGAACTGGATGAATTCCATGTCCTGCAGCGGCAGTCCGGCGCGCAGGGCCATGGCGTTGCCGTCGCCGGTGCAGATGGTGGAGGCGGTGGTGGAGGCATAGGCCTGCCCGAAGCCGCCGGTAGCCAGGATCACCGTATGCGCCTGGAAAAGATGCAGCTCGCCGGTGGCCAGCTCCCAGGCCAGCACGCCGCGGCAGATATTTTCGTCATCGAGGATAAGATCGAGCGCCATGAATTCGATGAAGAACTCCACCTTCCGCTGAAGCGCCTGCGTATAGAGCGTATGCAGCAGCGCATGGCCGGTGCGGTCGGCTACGGCACAGGCGCGGTAGGCCGGGCCGCCCTTGCCATAATCCGTCTGCTGGCCGCCATAGGCGCGCTGGTAAATGCGGCCATGCTCGTCGCGGGTGAACGGCATGCCCATGTGGTCGAGTTCGATCACCGCCTCCGGCGCGCGCTCGCACATGAAGGCGATGGCGTCCTGATCGCCCAGCCAGTCTGAGCCGCGGATGGTGTCGTAGGCATGCCAGCGCCAGTCGTCGGCCACGCGGTTGCCCAGCGACGCGTTGATGCCGCCCTGCGCCGCCACCGTATGGCTGCGCGTCGGCGGCACTTTGGACAGGCAGGCGACCTTGAGTCCTTTTTCCGCCGCCGCCACCGCCGCCCGGAGTCCCGCGCCACCCGCGCCGACAACCAGCACGTCGTGGGTATGCGGGGTATAGGAATACGAGGTCATGAGTCCGGTTCGTGGTTGCTAAGGGCTGATTCGTATATTAAAAATCATGCATGAGCAATGAGACTTCTTACCGGATTCCGCCATTCAGCGAGACCATCGGCCGCGTCGTCGCCGCGGCGCTGGCCGAGGATATCGGCCCCGGTGACCTTACCGCGCAGCTGCTGATTCCCGAGCAAACACAAGCCACTATGCGGATTGTGGCGCGTAAGCCGATGGTTGCCTGCGGCCTTTTCCTGCTGGAAACGGTGTATCGGCAATTGGCGGAGGGAATACGTATTGAAACGTTGGTGAGCGAAGGGCAATTGGTTTCAGAAAATGCCATTCTCGCTACATTGCAAGGTCCGGCGCGGGCGCTTCTTACCGGCGAACGCGTAATGCTGAACCTGCTGCAGCGCGCCTGCGGCGTGGCGACGCTGACGCGGCGCTATGTGGATGCCGTAAAAGGCACCAAAGCAGTCATTCTGGATACACGCAAGACCATGCCGGGACTGCGGGCGCTGGATAAATACGCCGTTGCCGCCGGCGGCGGAAAAAACCACCGCATGGGCCTCTATGACGCGGTGATGATAAAAGACAATCATATCGCCACAGGGATAAAGGGTGGGGGATTAGGCATCAGAGAATTGATTGCGCAAACGCGCAGGAAATTATCTTCCCTAATGCCTAATCCTCCATCCCCTATCCCTGTCATTATCGAATGCGATACGCTGGCCCAGGTAGAACAAGCGCTGGCAGCAAAGCCCGACCGCATACTGCTCGACAATATGGATCTGGAAACCCTGCAGAAAGCAGTGATGCTGACGGCGGGCACCGTTCCTCTGGAAGCATCGGGCGGCGTGTCGCTGGAAAGCGTTCGCGCCATTGCCGAAACCGGCGTCGATTATATTTCCATCGGGAGGTTGACGCATTCAGCCCCGGCCGCGGACATCGGCGCCGACATCGCCTTCTAGAACTTGCCTTTCTACTCCAACCAGATAGACTTTTCCTATGCCGCATACCATTTCGCGCATTGAAGCCAAATGCCTGGAGAAAGGCCTGAAAATGACCGGCCAGCGCCGCGTCATCGCGCGTGTGCTGTCGGAATCGCATGACCACCCGGATGTGGAACTGCTCTATCAGCGAGCCTTCACCGTCGATCCGCATATCAGCATCGCCACCGTCTACCGCACGGTGAAATTATTCGAGGAGGCCGGCATCACGCAGCGCCACGATTTCGGCGACGGGCGTGCCCGCTACGAAGAAGCGCCGGAGGCGCATCACGATCATCTTATTGATTTAAAAAGTGGAAAAGTTATCGAATTTTCCAACGAAGACATCGAACGCCTGCAAAAGGACATCGCACGCCGGCTGGGGTATAAGCTGGTCGATCACCGGCTGGAGCTTTACGCCGTTCCGCTGACGGCGGAAGAAAAATCCTAATCGTCTCGATGCGTTTCGCATCATTTGATAGGACTTCCTGCGGCTAAAACCTGTCTCAGGCGCTGCGTTGCGAACCACCACGGTACGCCAGCCAGAGCAGCCCTGCCGGAAGACTGATAATCACGCTGGCCAGGCCCAGCTGCACGGAAAGCATCAGCGCCGGGGCCTGCGGCACGCCTATCAGCGCCAGCAGGGCCACCATGCCCGCCTCGCGCACGCCCCAGCCGCCGATGGAGACGGGCAGCGTCACCGCAAGGAGTATCAAGGGAATGAAAGTGAGGCATTGGAGCAGCGTAATCTGTATGTTCAGGCTCTCTGCGAGCAGGTATCCGCACAGGCAGAAGCAGGAATGGGCAATTAACGCAAAAATTAGCGATAATATTGATACTCCCGGCCGGGCCAGAAGCATGCGCAGGCTGCCGGTAAGATATAAAACCCATGCAACAGGATATACGTTGCGCCACTTAGAAAGCCATTTATCGATATGCAGCGCCGCCCACAGGCCAAGGATGGCCGCCAGCGTGATAGGCGGCAGAAGGGGCAGCGCATTGAACCCCATAACCTTCCCCAGCAGTGGCAGGGTGAGGAGCACCATCACTCCCAGCGCGATAAGCGCAATCAGACGGTCGATGATGACCGAATGGATGGAGAGCGGCAGCGATACATGATCGGACCGGGCCAGAAAGACGCGCACCACGTCGCCGCCCACGGCGCCCGGCAGGCAGCAGCTGAAAAACGAACTGATGTAATAGATCCTCAGCGCCTCCCGCCGCGTCATCATGGCCTGTCCGGCCGGCGTAATGGCCGAAAGGATCATTCGCCAGCGCAGCGCCCCCAGCCCCATCTGCACGATCACCAGCGCCAGCGCCGAGGCCACCAGCGCCGGATTCTGCCGCAGCAGCATCACGCGCAGATGCGCCAGGTCGACGCCACGCATGACCAGCCAGAATGCCGCCAGCGTCAGCGCCGCCTTGGCCATGAGCGAGAGGAATTTCGATTGCCGCAGCTGCGTGATCATCGGTGGCATGAGAAGGTAATCGTTAGAAACTGCCGCAGTTACCGCCAAAAGTCCAGAATCGAATGGCAAGATAATACGTGTCCGCTTATCCGCTCTTTATGCTGTGTGCAGGCGAAAGGGATGGGAAGTTTATGCATATTCGCCGACAACCAATTCACTGAAATGCTAACCGATAAAGGAGATACATCGTGCGCGGGATTCTGTTGTGGCTGATTGGCATACCCATCCCGAT
>JAGWLJ010000203.1 GCA_028873275.1 Pseudomonadota bacterium | reverse complement strand
GGCCGAGCTCAGGCAGAAGGCATGGAGATTCGCGGTGACATCCTCTGCTTGCGCTTTGGCCAGCAGCGACAGGAAAATTTCGGCGGCGCGGGCGGAGAGAAAGGTGACGCCGTCGATCTGCCGACGGCGCAATTGTTCCAGGAGGGTGTCGGACAGCTGCGGCACCGATGCCGCCTCGTAAAGCGCCAGGGAGGAAACCTGCATGCCGTGCGCGGAAAGCTCGACTTCCATGTTCACCCGCGTGTGTTCACCGGAGATATAAAGAAAGCGCGAGGCGGGGTCATAGGCGTCGAGCACGGTATCGATCAGCCGCCGGCCGTTGCCGCCGGCAGTGGCGTTGCGCAGGAATCCCACGGAGGACGCCGCCTCGGCGGTCGCCTCGCCGACGCAGAGCAGGAAGCAGTCGCGCAGATCGGTAAGCGCCGCCAGCGCCTGCACGGCAAACCGGCTGGTGGCGATGACGGCGTCCGGCTCGGCCAGCAGAGCCCGGTGCAGCGCCTGCCGCATCTCGTGGCGCAGGAAAACGGTGGTCAATGGCTCATGGATGGTACGGAAGCCATGCGAATGCAGGAGATCGGCGAGGGGTTCGCCGTCGCCCTGCGGGCGGGTAATGAGGAGGGTCTCGCCGCTCATAACGGCTCGGCGCTGATGATGACCTGCGCCTGCGCCAGCGGGTATTCATCACTCAAGGAAAGATGGATGACCGCTTTCATGCCTTTGGGCATCAGCGCCTCCAGCTGCTTAAGCGCGCCGCCGGACAGGTGCAGAGCGGGCCTGCCGCTTGGAAGGTTGATAACCTCCATATCGCGCCAAAAAACGCCTCGATGCAGACCGGTGCCCAGCGCCTTGGCGCATGCCTCCTTGGCGGCGAAACGCTTGGCATAGGTGGCGGCGACGGCCAGCGGCCGCGAACGGGCTTTTTTTTGTTCCGCTGGCGTGAAAATACGATTTTCAAAGCGCACGCCAAATCTTTCCAGTGATTTTTCAATACGCCGGATATCGGTCAGATCGCTGCCCAGGCCGAGGATCATGCGCGGACCTTGTCCATCAAGGCGCGCATGCGCTGGACGGCTTCCCTCAGGCCGGTGAACACCGCTTCACCGATCAGAAAATGGCCGATATTGAGTTCGACAATTTCAGGAATAGCGGCGATGGGGCCGACATTATCGTAGGTGAGGCCGTGTCCGGCATGGACTTCGAGGCCGAGCTGCGAAGCGAGCTTTGCAGCAGATGTCAGGTGACAGGTGGCAGGTGACAGATGGTGTTCTGATAACCGACACCTGTCACCTGACACCTGCTCAGCGTAAGCGCCCGTATGCAACTCCACCGCCCGGGCGCCGATGCGGCTGGCAACCTCTACCTGCGCCGTATCCGGGTCGATGAACAGCGAGACGCGGATGCCGGCGTCCTGCAATTTAGCGACGACAGGACGCAATTCCTTTTCCAGCCGGACGGCATCGAGCCCGCCTTCGGTGGTCAGCTCCTGGCGCTTTTCGGGGACGAGGCAGACGGCATGTGGCTTAGTTTTGAGCGCAATACGGAGCATTTCTTCCGTCATCGCCATCTCGAGATTGAGCGGCAGCGGCACTTCCGTCCTGAGGCGCGCGATATCGCTGTCGCGGATGTGGCGGCGATCTTCACGCAGATGAGCGGTAATACCATCGGCTCCCGCCTCCATGGCCAGCAGCGCGGCGCGAACCGGACAGGGATGCGCGCCGCCGCGCGCGTTGCGCAGCGTAGCAACGTGGTCGATATTGATGCCGAGGCGAAGTTTAGACATTATTTTAACTGTTCAATTAAGGTATTTTGTTGTTCAAGGAAATCTTTCAGTTGGCCAGCCTAGTAGAATTCATAAAAGTTACGTCTGATACCGCTCCACGCTCTGCACGACTTCCTTGCTGCGCAGGTTGGCGATGATATTGTTGAGGTGGCGGAGGTCTTTGACCTGGATGTCGATCAGGATTTCGAAGAAATCGATCGAGCGGTTGACGATCTTGAGGTTGCTGATATTGCCGTTTTCCTTGGCGATGACGTTGGTGACGGTGGCCAGCGACGCCGGCTCGTGGCTGACATGGGCGCGGATGCGGCCGATATGCGTCGAGTCCTGGTCGCGCTCCCAGGCGACGTCGATCCAGCGTTCGGGGGAGTCGGCGTAATTCTCCAGCGTTTCGCATTCCATGGTGTGGATGGTGATGCCCTTGCCGGTGGTGACGATGCCGACGATGCGGTCGCCGGGAATGGGGTGGCAGCAGCCGGCGAAATGGATGGCCATGCCGGGGATCAGCCCCTTGATCGGCATCGGCGTATGCTCGCCGCTCGCTTTTTTCTTGCGGAAGGGTTTTGACAGGCTCGACAGCAGCCCGACGCTGTCCGGGGCGGCGGATTTCTTCTGGCCCAGCGCCACGTCCAGCACCTGCTGGCGCGAGATCAGCCCTTCGCCCACTTCGGCCAGCACGTCGTCGACCGTTTTCTTGTTGAGGGCGGGCAGGTGCGGCTCGATCATGGCGTCGGCGAAGTCCTCGCCCTCCTGCTTGAAGGTCTTGGTCAGCACGGCGCGGCCGAGATTGATGTACTCGTTGCGCTGCTGCGTGCGCACGTATTTGCGGATTTCGCTGCGCGCCTTGCCGGTGACGACGAAGCGCTCCCAGCTGGGACTCGGCGTCTGCGTCTTGCTGGTGATGATCTCCACCTGGTCGCCGTTCTTGAGCTTGGTTCTGAGCGGCACGATGCGGCCGTTGATCTTGGCGCCGACGCAGGTGTCGCCGACGCCGGAATGCACGGCATAGGCGAAATCCACCGGCGTGGCTCCGCGCGGGAAGGCCAGGATATCCCCCTTGGGCGAGAAGCAGAAGACCTGGTCGTGGTACATCTCGAGCTTGGTATTTTCTAAAAACTCCTCGGCGTTGGAGGATTTCTCGAGAATCTCCAAAAGCTCGCGCAGCCAGCGGAACTGGCGGCTGTCCTTGTCGGCTTTGTGCGCCTGCTTGTAACCCCAGTGGGCGGCCAGGCCGTATTCGGCGATCTCATCCATTTCCTGTGTGCGGATCTGGATCTCGACGCGCTGCTGGCCGGGGCCGAGGACGGCGGTGTGCAAGGACTGGTAGCCGTTGGATTTGGGCGTGGAGATATAATCCTTGAAGCGGCCGGGGATGGTGTGCCATTCGGCGTGGATGACGCCGAGGGCCTGGTAGCACTGCGCCACGTCATCGACCACGATGCGGAAGGCGATGATGTCGGACAGTTGCTCGAACTCGATGTTCTTGTTTTCCATTTTTTTCCAAATGGAGAAGGGACGTTTCTCACGGCCGTAGACTCTGGCGCCATTCAACCCCGCCGCCGCCAGCTTCTGGCGAATGGTTTCCAGCGTCTTGTCCAGCTCCGCCTGGCCCTGCTCGCGTAAATACGCCAGCCGCTTGATGATGGATTCACGGGCTTCGGGATAGAGCTCGGCGAAGGCGAGGTCCTGCAATTCTTCCTTGAGATTGCGCATGCC
>JAGWLJ010000202.1 GCA_028873275.1 Pseudomonadota bacterium | reverse complement strand
TGACGGTGTTGCGCGGCGTGACGGTGCCGAGGCCTTTGAGATAGACATGGACATCGCCGGTTTTGACGGTGGCGACGCCGACCGGAACCGCTGCATTCTTGTTTTTATTTTTGCCCTGGTCGCCGGAGGAATGAAAAACCAGCCAGCCGGCCAGCAGCGCGGCTAGTATGGCCAGCAGTAGGCGCTTGGGCAGGCGGCTTCGCGAAGAAAATCGATGAGCTAACGGTTGAATACGCGGCAAGCCCTCCCTGGCACGGCTGGCGGATGCGGGTGATTTTCAGTAGCACTTATAGAGAAAAAACGGGCGGATGTATAGTGGATCATAAAGAAAAAACCACTACGGATAGTGGGCAGGAGCGGCCGTGGTTTCAAGGAAATCCGACGGCAGGAAATCCATTCCCGCCGCGATGCCGAAAACCGGTGCGCTAGCTATGCGTCCGGTCTTCCGACAGGTCCATGAAAATGACTTTAAGCACTTCGAGCAGGTTGAACATGACACCCTCCCATGCTGCATTTAGCAGGAAAGGGTGAAGGAAGGGTTAATCGTTGTGCGTCATCCCCGCGAAGGCGAGGATCCAGTCTTTCGTCACTCTCGCGAAGGGCGGAAATATTTAGTATTATTTTGTAAAATTATGCGCTTGTAATTCTGCTAGGGTAATAAATTGATCGAGTAATGGACTTGGTTCCATTATTAAACCCTCCCAACCTGGTTTAGCAATTACAAGTCCTGTTCTTAGTAATCTCCCTAGTACAGCATCCAAATAATCAGCTGAATAAGGAACAGGGGTAAGTTGGTCTTTTAATCGTTTTTGTGCATTGATTGAATTGTCTTTTATTTCTTTTTGCTTACATTCCGAAAACTTCGCTAGTATTAATATCTCTTCTTCAGATAGATCAGCGATAATTGACAAAACTGTATTTATCTTATCGTCGGAGAGTTCTTGCTCAATTCCGCCCCTTAAGGCTTTGCACATTAATCGAAGATTTTTATTGGTGACCCCCTTCAAAGCGGCATCTGCTATCCGATAGTAGCTACCAATAAAATTGTCTTTTTTAGCTATTTCCTCCAAAGAAATGCTTCCGGATTTTAATACTCCTAAAAGAATTTGCTGAACAGCTTCTTCTTGCTTTTTAAAATGCTCTTTTAAACCCGTAGAAAGGAGATGCTCCGTAACGGTAGGTAGTTTAGAAGCTGCTAATTCTAATATCATTCATCCCACCTTCTGATAAATCTCTCCGCCGCTTTCCCTGAATTTTTCGGCCATTTCCTCCATGCCTTTTTCGCGTTCGGTGGCGGCGAAATCCCGCACCTCCTGGCTGATCTTCATCGAGCAGAATTTGGGGCCGCACATGGAGCAGAAATGCGCCACCTTGGCGCCCTCTGCGGGCAGGGTTTCGTCGTGGAAATCGCGGGCGGTGTCGGGGTCGAGCGACAGGTTGAACTGGTCCTGCCAGCGGAACTCGAAGCGCGCCTTCGAAAGCGCGTCGTCGCGCCGGTGCGCGCTCGGGTGGCCCTTGGCGAGGTCGGCGGCGTGCGCGGCGATTTTATAGGCGATCACGCCGGCTTTCACGTCGTCGCGGTCGGGCAGGCCCAGATGCTCCTTGGGTGTCACGTAGCACAGCATGGCGGTGCCGAACCAGCCGATCATCGCTGCGCCGATGGCGCTGGTGATATGGTCGTAGCCAGGCGCAATATCAGTGGTCAGCGGCCCGAGCGTGTAGAACGGTGCTTCGTGACACAGTTCCAGCTGCTTTTCCATATTCTCCTTGATGAGATGCATTGGCACATGGCCGGGGCCTTCGATCATTACCTGCACGTCATGCTTCCAGGCGATCTGAGTCAGCTGACCTAATGTCTTGAGTTCACTGAATTGCGCTTCATCATTGGCGTCATGTTGGCTGCCGGGGCGCAATCCGTCGCCCAAGCTGAAACTGACGTCATACTGGCGCAGCAATTCGCAGATATCCTCGAAATTGGTATAGAGGAAATTCTCCTTGTGATGCGCCATGCACCATTTGGCCAGGATGCTGCCGCCGCGACTGACGATGCCGGTCATGCGGCTGGCGGTCATCGGGATGAAGGGCAGGCGCACGCCGGCATGGATGGTGAAGTAATCGACGCCCTGCTCGCACTGCTCGATCAGCGTGTCGCGGAAGATCTCATAAGTCAGCTCCTCGGCAATGCCGCCGACTTTTTCCAGCGCCTGGTAGATCGGCACGGTGCCGATGGGCACCGGCGAATTGCGGATGATCCATTCGCGGATGTTGTGGATGTTGCGGCCGGTGGAGAGGTCCATCACCGTGTCGGAGCCCCAGCGGATGGCCCACACCATTTTCTCCACTTCCTCGGCCACGCTGGAGGTGACGGCGGAGTTGCCGATATTGGCGTTGATCTTGACCTTGAAATTGCGGCCGATGATCATCGGTTCCGATTCGGGGTGATTGATGTTATTGGGAATGATGGCGCGGCCGGCCGCCACTTCATCGCGCACGAATTCCGGCGTTATTAACCAGGGAATGCGGGTGCCGAAGGATTCTCCTTTCTGGTAGGGTTTTTTATCCCCCGCCTCTGAGCGGGGGTCTTTAGCCGATCCCCGCTCAAGGCGGGGACTTATGCGGCCGTCATTCTCCCGAATCGCAATATATTCCATCTCCGGCGTGATGATGCCGGCGCGAGCATAGGCCATCTGGGTGACCGCTTTGCCGGGCCTGGCGCGCAGGGGGCGGGGGTTGACATGCGGAAACTCCCGCACCGCTTCGCGGTCGGAAGATTTGAGCCCGTTATCCTCCGGCTTCACCACTCTTCCGGCGTATTCCTCCACGTCGCCGCGGGCGCGGATCCATGCCTCGCGCAGTTTCGGCAGGCCGCGGTGAATATCAATGGCTGCGGCGGAATCGGTATACGGGCCGGAGGTATCGTAGACGCAAAGCGGCTTCTCGCCGGAGGTTTTCGACAGGGCGATTTCTCGCATCGGCACGCGGATGTCGGAATGGCGCTCGCCCGCGACATGGATTTTATGCGACGAAGGCAGCGGGCCGGTGGTAACGCTGAAAGGGGAAACGGTTTTCGGTGTGGCGGAAGGCTTGCTCATATATCCCTCTCTTCATGCGGTGAAAAAGGGAGAGTATAGCGTCAAATCAGGCTCGGGCAATGGCAATCGCCGCCGTCAGCGGGGCAGGGGCGGCGGCTGCATCGGCTGCATGGGGTCGTTCTGCTGCACCTGGCGCTGGTAGTCCAGCACCTGCAGCTTCCAGCGCACGGCCGTGTCGACCAGCGGATAGATATAGTCCATCATCACGTCGACGCCTTTGGCGTTGGGGTGGTAGCCGTCGGCGAGGTTCAGGTCTTCGCGGCCCACGATGCCGTCGAGCGCGAAGGGATAGAGCGGGACGCTGTAAGCCTCGGCGATCTGGCGGTACATATTCTCGAATTCGGTGGCGTAGTTATAGCCCATGTTTGGCGGCGCCTTCATGCCGATCAGCACGACATAAATATTG
>JAGWLJ010000005.1 GCA_028873275.1 Pseudomonadota bacterium | reverse complement strand
ATCACCGCCTCCAGCGACAACCGCTCCATCATCTATGATGTCATCAGCCGCGTGGCCGAGCAGTGCTTCATGCCGCTGACCGTCGGCGGCGGCGTGCGGTCGCCGGGCGATATCCGTAATCTCCTGCTGGCGGGAGCCGACAAGGTGTCGATCAACACCGAGGCGGTGCGCCGCCCGGAATTCGTGCGCGAGGCGGCGGAGAAATTCGGCTCGCAATGCATCGTGGTCGCGATCGACGCCAAGCAGGTGGCCCCGGGCTCATTCGAAATTTTTACGCATGGCGGCCGCAAGGCGACCGGTATCGACGCCGTGGCCTGGGCGAAGAAGATGGCGCAGCTGGGGGCAGGGGAGATATTGCTGACCTCGATGGACCGCGACGGCACCAAGAAAGGCGTCGACCTGGAGCTGACGAAAGCAGTGTCCGAGGCGGTGCCGGTGCCGGTGATCGCCTCGGGCGGCATCGGCACGCTCGAGCATTTCGTCGATGCCGTGCAGGCCGGCAAGGCCGACGCCGTGCTGGCCGCCTCGGTCTTCCATTTCGGCACCTATACGGTGGGGCAGGTCAAACAGGCGTTGAAAAGCGCCGGGGTTGCGGTAAGGTTGTGAGCGTTATGAAGCATGTGCTGGAACGCCTTTATACGGTGATCCTGGAGCGGCGGCAGGCCGACCCGGAGAAGTCCTACGTCGCCAGGCGGCTCAAGCAGGGCACGGCCAAGATCGCGCAGAAAGTCGGCGAGGAGGCGGTGGAAACCGTCATCGCCGCCATGGCCAAAGACCGCGAGGAAGTGATCAATGAAAGCGCCGACCTGCTCTTTCACTGGCTGATGCTGCTGGCCGATGCGAACATTGCGCCCGCCGAGGTGATGGCGGAGCTGGAGCGCCGCGAGGGCATGTCCGGGCTCGATGAGAAAGCATTGAGGAAGATGTCGTGAGCGAGCTTGCGCGCAAAGCTCACTGGCCACCATTTTACATTTATCTTCAATCGGTGGTTATTGCGCTTGTCGTCTGGTATCTCATGCGCGGATATTACGTCGACGATGCCTATATTTCACTGCGCTACGCCAGGAATCTTCTCGACGGTTACGGCATGACCTGGAATCCGGGCGAGCGCGTCGAAGGCTATACCAATTTTCTCTTCATCGTGCTCGAAGCGGCGCTGGGGCGGCTGGGCATCGACCTCGTGCTGGCCAGCCGCATCCTGAGTTTCGCCGGATTTTTCGGCGTCGTCGCAATTGTCGGCGCATATGTTAGGGCGTTTTCCCGCGCGCCGCGTCCCTATGCGGAATCGGTAAATGTGGCACTGTGCGTGGGGCTGGTGCTCTCGTCGATTCCCCTGTTGGCGTGGTGCATGGGTGGTCTTGAGGGCAATCTTTATGCGTTTTTTCTCACGGCAGGCGTATCCCTGACGCTTGGCCTGCTGCAGGGCCGAAGCGGCAGGGCGAGGGCGGTGCTGCTTGGCCTGTCCTTCGCGCTGGCTGCCCTGACACGCCCTGATGGGGTCATTTTCTGCATTTTTACCCTGGCCTTTCTTGGTGGCTTGTGGCTATGGCCATCCAGCCGCTCGCGCATACGGCTGGCAGATGTAGTGATAGCCGGTGCCACTTTCGCAATGGTCTTTCTTCCCTATACGGCCTGGCGCATCTGGTACTTCGGTGATTTTTTTCCTAATACGTATTATGCCAAGGTTTACGGCATTGACCGCGGCATTCTGCTGATTCGCGGCATATTTTATTTGTTCCAGTATGCATTCATGCCGCCACTGCTGATATTCTTTGCCCTAGGGGCGACGGTGCTGGCGCGTCGGCTGACGCTATCCCTTTTATACCTACTCGCTTTTGCACTGCTCTACATGGTCTATATCGCCTCGGTTGGCGGCGATTACATGGCGTTGGGAACGTTTCGCTTTCTGGCGCCGCTGGTGCCTATACTGGCGCTGGTGATCTATCATGCCGGGCTGGCGTTGATTGAACGAAGGGAAAAATGGTTTCGGGATTTGTGCGGGTGCCTGGTCTTTTTTTCCATTTTTCAATTGGGCACCATCGAATCTCATCCGGGCCAGACGGTCGGCTCTATTTCCGGAATGGCGGTTAAGGATTACATCGCCGCCCACTGGGCGCCCGGCTCGCTCATCGCGCTCAATCCCGTTGGCGCATTGCCGTATTACGATTCCAATTATCGGTATCTCGACATGCTGGGGCTGCTTGATAAACACATTTCCCACCGCAAAATTACCGTCCTGCCCCCCTCTCTTGAAGCATTTCCCGTCGCGCATATCAAAGGGGATGGCAATTACGTGCTGTCGGCCCGGCCTGATTACATTATTTTTGGTCACGGCTGGGGAAGCAGTGCTCCCCTATTCCTGAGCGATGTAGAGATAGCCGAAAATCCTGAGTTCAAAAAACTTTACCATAAGGTGGAAATCTATATTGATCCGCCGCCTCGGCTTCTGCCAGCGTTACAGGAAGAATACCATACCAGAATGGAACAGGCGAAAGCCAAGGGGATTGCGCCTTCAGCCAATACTATAGTGCTGGATGCGCAGAACCGGCTCCGCTTTATTTATTATCGCCGGGTGGATATCATTGAAAAATAATGCCACCTGTGAATAACTCCCCTCATGGAGATGGTATGACCGCCGATTCGCACACGCTCGACCTGATGTTCCGCGATGCGCGCACCTATGTCGCCTGGCAGCCCAAGCCGGTCGATGACGAGGTGCTGAAACGCGCCTATGATCTGGCGAAAATGGGCCCGACCTCGGCCAATTGCTGCCCGATGCGCGTGGTGTTCGTCAAATCGAAGGATGCCAAGGAAAAGCTGAAGCCCTGTCTCGACGCCGGCAATGTCGATAAAACCATGACGGCGCCCGTGACAGCCATTATCGGCTACGACCTCGAGTTCTATAAGAAAATGGACCGGCTCTGGCACAGCGGCGGCAAGATGTTCGAGGGCAAGGAGGAGCTGATTAAAACGACAGCGTTTCGCAACGGCACGCTGCAGGGCGGTTATTTCATCCTGGCGGCGCGTGCGGTGGGGCTCGATTGCGGGCCGATGTCCGGCTTCGACAACGCCAAGGTGGACGAGGTGTTTTTCAGCGGCACGAAAATCAAATCCAATTTCCTGTGCAACCTGGGCTATGGCGACGCGTCGAAGCTGTATCCGCGCGGGCCCAGGCTCGAATTTGACGAAGTGTGCCGGTTCGAGTAAGACACGCGCATGTACGATCGCAATAATATCTTCGCAAAAATTCTGCGCGGGGAAATTCCCTGCAAAAAGATTTATGAAAGCGAGCATGCGCTGGCTTTCGAGGATATCCATCCCAAGGCGCCGGTGCATGTGCTGGTCGTGCCCAAGGGAGAATACGTGTCATTGCAGGATTTTTCCCTCCATGCGCCGACTGCGGCGGTGAAAGGATTTTTCGACGCGGTGGCCGCCGTGGCGAAGATGCTGGGCGTGGACAAGACCGGCTACCGCGCCATCGCCAATCACGGGGCGGATGCCAGCCAGGAGGTGCCGCATTTTCATGTGCATATTATCGGCGGTCGCAAGCTTGGCAAATTGCTGCCGGAATAAAATCCTTTTGCTTTTCCGCGATCGGTTTTATGCTCGCGCCGGTTATCACTTCAGGAGCTCCTTTATGAAACGCCTTGTTCTCGTTGCCGCAATTTCTCTTCTTCCCCTGCAGGCGCTGGCTGCCGATGCGCCACCGGCTGCGCCCGCCAATCCTCCGGCCAATGCCCAGCTCAAAGGCTTCGATAGATACTGGAGCAAGATGGACCCGGCTGGCAAAGGCTATGTCACCAAGAAGGAATGGCTGGCCCATGCCGAAGATCGCTTCAAGGAGATCGACGCCAACGGCGACGGCAAAATCACCAAGGATGAAATGAAAGCCTTTGACGAGAAGATGCGCGACCGCTTCCGCGCCATGCGCCAGCAGAGAAATTCAGGAAATCCGTCCGGGAAATAACTGTCGGCAGATAGTAGGAGCCCAAAATGCAACAAGCCACTCGGCAGGGCCGAGCGGCTTGTTGTTGTTGCGTCTAGCTAGTTAGTGGACGTCGCGAGCCGGAATGCCGGGGGTGGGGTCGAGGGGGAAGACCTCTACCTGACACTCTACGAGTTGCGGCGGCGGCACCTTGTGGGTAAGCCGGTACCAGAACCACCGCCACTTCCTAGCGCGCTGCTTACTGACGTCATCTTCGACATCATAATAGTGCCAGCTCTCCATAGCCTTAATCAAGAAGATCAAGGTCAGCCAACCGACGCGGTACTTTAGCTCTTCTTCCGGCATTGTGAGCAAGCTCGCAATGCCGAAGATCGCAACCGCAAGCAGCCCACAGAACAGCGACCAGCACAGACGCTTTACGAAACGGTTCATGTCCGTCTCCTAAACAAGCAGGGTTTTTCTTGTACCCCCTGGACTGAGAAACCCTACAAACTCAATCGCAGGGGAAAACACCTCAGCCTAAAAACACAATAATAATAGCAGAAAAAGGAGCCATTGTAAAACAAATGGTTAACAAATTTTAAAAATCATGCTTTTTCAGTCGCTACTGTAACGGCAAAACGATTTCCGCATGGCCGCCGGCTTTCGCGTGGAGCATCAGGCTGAAACTCTTGAGCAGGCACTGCGCGCCTTCCTTGTCCTGGCAGTAATAGAGGGTGGCCTGCAGGGTATATGCCCCGGCCTTAAGCGCAGGCAGGGTGGCGTGGCCTTCTTTCAAAGAACCTGTGTCGAAGGAGGCCAGCGGTTTCTTATCAGCGTCAAACAGCGCCAGGAAGCTCGGCGCGTCCTTGTTGATATGCCAGCCCGGCGCCAGCGGGAAAGTGACCGCCAGCGGCGCATCAGCCGCTACGCGCATGGCGGGAAGCGGCTGCAGGCCGGGCAGGTTATCAGAAAATTCGGCAGCGAATGGCTGCGTGACCGGCAGGGCAGACACCTGTTTGCTGTCGAGATTGATCAGGCGAATGGCATTGTTATTGGTGTCGGCGATATAGAGGGTGTTGCCGATTTTCAGCACGTCGTTGGGCTCGTTGAACTCGGCTTCGGCCAGCGCGCCGTCCTTGCTGCCGCGCGCGCCGTGCCCGGCGAAGTTGGACAGCATGCCGGTGGCCGGGTCGAAGCGGCGGATGGAATGATTGTAGGAATCGGCGATGTATACCGCTGCCGTATCGGCATAGAGCCCCAGCGGGTGCTGCATAAGGGCGACGCCGCGCCTGCCCTCGGCATAGCCGAAATCGAACAGGCCGGTGCCAATCAAGGTTTTGACTTCGCCGCCATCAAAAACGCGCAGGCTGCTCGTTTCCGAGTCGACGAAATACAGTTTGCCAGTCGCCGCCGACAGGCCGCTGGGCTGCGACAGCGAGTTATAGGGATAGCGGCCGTCGTCGATGGATTCCCGCCCGTTGCCGGCGATAACGCTGACGGTTTTTTTATCGAGGTCGTAGCTCCATAGCTGATGCGTGCCGGCCATGGCGATGGCGAGGTGCCGCTCGTCCGGATAAAACGCGACGTCCCACGGCGAGGCCAGCGGCGTTTCCAGCGCCGGCTTGTTTTGCGCGCTGCGTTCATATCCCTGCTTGCCGGTGCCGGCCAGCGTGGTGACCTGGCGCGTGGCGAAATCGGCGGCGCGCAGCAGGTGATTGTCGGTATCGGCGATGTAGAGAATGCCATGGTTATAGGCCAGGCCCTGCGGCGTGTGGAAGCTGGCCGCGTCGAAGGCGCCGTCGCTGCGGCCGATGCTGCCGGAGCCGATGCTGTCGATGATGCTGCCGTCCGGCGTCATGGCGACGATGCGCTGGTGGCCGGAATCGGAGACGAACAGGGCGGGCCTGCCTTTGAAATCGGGCGCATAGGCCAGCTTGCCGGGGAAGGAGAGAACAGTTGGCGGCTGCTTGTCCGCTTCGAGCGCGAGGGGCAGCGGTGCGGTGTTGATTTTACCGGCATATTTGCTTTGCAGGCGTTCGATGTCGCGCGCCACGGCCTCGCGGTTGCCTTCGCCGGAATAGATTTCCTCGATGGTGCCTTTGGGGTTGATCAGCACGAAAGTGGGCCAGGCGCGCACGCCGAAGCCCTGCCACACCGAGAAATCGAAATCATTGACCACCGGATGATGGATGCCGTAACGCAGAATGGCACTTCTGATGTTCTCGCTGTCGCGCTCGTTCTTGAATTTGGCGGAGTGCACGCCGATCACCGTCAGCTCCGGCCCGAATTTTTCCTCGAGGTATTTGAGGTCGGGGATGACATGCATGCAGTTGATGCAGCAATAGGTCCAGAAATCGAGCAGGATGATGCGGCCCTGAAGGTCTTCCGCCGTCAGCGGCCGCGCGGTGTTGAGCCAGCCCTGCGGGTGTGAGGCGATCAGGCGGTGGAGGTTGGTGGCGGGCATGGATTCCTCGGCGGCGGTTCGACCCGGCGCGAATAATAGCGCCATCAGCAGCGGCAGGAAGAAAAAAATCCGGGCGGATTTACTCATTACAACGAAGGAGAGGTCGGACGATCGGATTTCAGGCGGATACCGGGAGTCTCGTTTGCCGCCCATTTGGGAGACGGCGTGCCGGGAGGATTAGGAGCGCTAGTGGGACCTTGTGAAGATTGAAGTGCCTTGGTCAAACCGCTGGCCAGCGCTTCTGCTTCCTGAATGGCTTGAGGCAAAGCAGCGGGGGAAAGTGGTTTCGGACGAAACACGGCGGAATTTTGTGCTGCAATGTCGGTTAAATTCGTTCCTGCCTTGCTGATAGTATTGCCTGACATCATGACGATGGGCGTTGATGGAAGTGCGGTATTATTTTTTTCTTCCTTGCGCCACTGTTCTACCAGATTTGCGCCCTGATCGGTGCCAGGCATGTCGTTATCGGTTAGTAGTAAATCTGCCGGTGTTCCGGCGATGCGCAGATCACGGAGTTTTCCAAAAGCGGTAATGCCGTTATCGAAGGAATGAACCTCGTAGCCACTCATTTTCAGGAATGTCTCCATAAATTGACGCACCTGCTGGTCGTCCTCGGCAAGAACGGCTACTTTTTTCCCAGACGGCATTCCAAATCTCCTCGGCGTTAAATGTTAATTATTATACACTATAAGCCGCAATTAAGCAATAAATCTAAAAGGTTTTTCTCCCTTCAGGCGCGAGGAGCGGCGGCGCATCAGGCTATCCGCCCATTTTCCCAGCGGTTCGCCGGGAAATACGCCTCCGGAGCCTGAGCTGTAGGACATGGCCTGCCGCAGTTCCGCCCATCGTCCGGCGATATATTCGTCGAGCCGGCGCTTGTCGTCCTCGTGGAAAACGAATTCATGGGGAATATAGCGCAGCCCGGCATCTCGGGCAACATCTTCGGGTAGAGTGGGGATGGCGGAAAAACGCCCCGCTGCGATGTGGCCTGACGGGCCAGCATTTTGAAGATTCAGTGCCGCATCAAGATAGCCGGTTATCTTTTTTAGAATCGTTTCCGCCCGTTCTTGGCCATTGCCGCCGGAAAGATAGGTCAGCAGCTGGTATTTGTGGTTGACCGGCCCGAGCCACTGGCGGCGCTGCGGCGGTTTTTCAGGATTTTCGCGGAGATATTCGAGAATTTCCAGCTCTTCCTTGGGCTCCATTGGCTTGCTCCGTAGCATCGGGTTGGTTCGCCGGATGCGCCTGCTGGAAGGCGGGCAGTTCGTTGCAGGTCGCCTCGATGCGGGTGAGCGTCGGGAAAGCCGAAAGATTGCAGCCGAACCGCCGCGCATGATACAGCTGCGGCACCAGCACGCAATCGGCCAGCGTCGGGAAAGCGCCGTGGCAGAAACGCCCCGTCTCGGGGCTTTTCGCCAGCATCGCCTCCACGCCGGTCAGGCCATCCTGCGTCCAGTGCTGTATCCACTCACGCTCATCAATTCTCAAGGTGGTTTTGATGTACTTGCGGATCTTGAGGTTGTTAAGCGGCCCGATATCGGAGGCCATGGCGTGCGCAATGGCCCGCGCGCGCGCCCGCTCGACCGGCGTCAGCGGCAGCAGCGGAGGGGCGGGATATTTTTCCTCCAGATACTCGATGATGGCCAGCGACTGCGTCAGCACGTTGCCGTCATCGATAAAGCTGGGGACGAGACGCTGCGGGTTGATAGCGGCATAGGCGCTGCTCTGCTGCTCTCCTTTAGTGAGGTTGACGAACTCCATGTCGGCCTTAAGGCCCTTGAGCGCCAGCGCGATGCGCACGCGGTAGGCGCCGGAGGAGGCGAAGTAGGTGTAGAGTTTCATGGCTTGTACCGGTAGGGCACGATTTTCTGCTCGATGGCGCCGAAAATGGACTGCCCGGCGGCGTCGCGCATTTCAATTTTCACCGTGTCGCCGTATTTCATGAACGGCGTGGTCGATTCGCCGGTTTCCAGTTTCTCGATGGTGCGCTTCTCGACGATGCAGGAGGAGCCGACGCTCTTATCCTTGTTCGATACCGTGCCCGAGCCGAGAATGGTGCCGGCGGTGAGAAAGCGCGTGCGCGCCGCGTGGGCGATCAGGAAAGGAAAATTGAACACCATGTCGACACCGGCGTTGGGGCGGCCGAATTCTCTGCCGTTATATTGCGTGAGCAGCGGCAGATGCACTTTGCCGTCTTTCCAGGCGTCGCCCAGCTCATCGGGTGTCACCGCCACCGGCGAGAAGGCGGTGGCCGGCTTGGCCTGCAGGAAGCCGAAGCCCTTGGCGATCTCGCTCATGGCGAGGTAACGCAAGGACACATCGTTGACCAGCGCGATCAGCTTGATATGGCCGGCGGCATCTTCGGGCGTGACGCCCATCGGTACATCGTCGGTGATGACGGCGATCTCAGCCTCGAAATCGATGCCGAATTTCTCGTCCGACACCGGAATATCGTCACGCGCGCCCAGCAGCCAGTCGGATTCGCCCTGGTACATCAGCGGGTCGGTCCAGAAGCTCTCCGGCATCTCGACGCCGCGTGACCGGCGCACCAGCTCGACATGATTAACATAGGCCGAGCCGTCGAGCCACTGATAGGCGCGGGGCAGGGGGGCGGCGAGCTTGCCGATATCGAGCGCGAAGGCATCGCGCGCCTGCCCGGCGTTGAGCATGCCATAGGTCTCGTCTAGATCGGGAAATACGCCCTGCCAATTCTCGAGCGCCTCCTGCAAGGTTGGCACGATACCCTCGACATTGACGGCGGTTTTGAGATCGCGGCTGACGACGATCAACGTGCCGTCGCGGCTATCGGGATTTTTGAACGAGGCGAGTTTCATGGCTATCCTTTTTTCAAAAGCGGGATAAGCGCGCGCAGGGAAGCCGCTGCGTTCTGGCGATCCTTCGGGCGCAGGCGCCCCAGTTTTTTCTCGATCAGCGACTGCTCGATGGTAAAGAGCTTCATGCGCAGCGTACTGGTTTTGGGCAGGCCGGCCTGTTCAGGCTGCGTCAGCAGCACGTCGAGCGGGAAGGACGAATGATGCGCGCCGGTAATCATGGCGACTACTGCATGGCGTGAACCCTGGCCAAAGGCCGCATGCGACGAAATGACCAATGCCGGCCGCCGCTTGTGATGGCTTAAATCGGAAAAAGGAAACGGCACCCTGACCACATCAAAGATATCGTACGTGGCCTGCATGATCAGAGATCTTTGAACAATTCATCGTCTTCCGGAGAATGCCATTCCGCCAGCATGGCATCGAGGGATTTGAGATAATCCCGGTATTCCTTATCCCGCCTCGAGGCTTTCTCCAGTACGACCTGCTTCCCCTTGACGCGGAAGCGAACCGCATCGCCGCCTTTCAGGCCGAGCACCTGGCGTATGCGGCGCGGCACGGTAGCCTGATGCTTCGAAGTGAGGCGGCTGATATCATTGTCTGTATGCATAGTATTACGGTAATACGGTATTACTTTTGTGTCAAGTGTCCTGCGCCTTTCCAGCTATCCACATACCCAGTCCACTCCACCTTGAGCGCTGCGTCGGAAATTTCCACCGCGTCGCGGGTGTCGATCATCACCGCCACTTCGTCGGTTTCCTTGCGCGCGGCTTTAGCGCCGGCGGCGAAGGCCTTGGGGTGGGGGCCGTGGGGGAAGCCGCAGGGGTGCAGCGTCAGCATGCCGGGATGGATGTTGTCGCGGCTGAAGAATTCGCCCTGGTGGTAGAAAATGATTTCGTCGAAATCGTTGTTGGAATGGTAGAAAGGGACTTTGAGCGCGCCGGGGTCGCTCTCGATGGGGCGAGGCACGAAGGTGCAGACGACGAAGCGACTGGTGAGAAAGGTTGTGTGCGCTGAGGGGGGCAAGTGGTAGCGGTGGCTCATCAGCGGGCGGATGTCACGCCAGTTGATGCGCACGGCCAAATTAGTGCCCCGCCAGCCGACGGCGTCGAGCGGGTTATAAGGAAAGGTAACGGTGGAGAAGCGGTTATGCCGTTTCATCACCACCTGCCACGGCGTTTCGCCCTGCTGCGTCTTGAAGGCGTCGTCGATGGCGGGGCTGTCGAGCATGGCCGGGTCGAAAATCGACTGTTCGCCGACAATGCCCTTGTCCGGCAGGCGGAAGCCGTCATTGGTCGCCTCGATTAATAGGAAGGCGGCCTGTGCGGCCTCGACCCGCCAGCGCGTGCCGCGCGGCAGCAGGAGGTAATCACCCTCGCGGAAGGCAAGATGGCCGAAATCGCAGAAGAGGTCGCCTTCGCCGGCGTGGACGAAAAGCAACTCATCGCCGTCGGCATTGGCTACCAGATGGTCCATCTTTCCCTGCATGCGCCACCAGCGGAACTTTAAGAACGCGTTATGTAACAATAGGGTTGCCTGCCAGGGCGAGGCGGCGGAGGAGGTTGATTTTACCAGGTCGAAGGCGCGCGGCCGCAAATCGCCCTCCCACTGGCTCCAGCCAGTGGGCGGATGCGCGTGATAAAAATGCGTCACCGGGCCGAAGAATCCCTCGCGGCCGAATTCGCGCTCATACGTGCCCTCGGGAAGGTCGCAATGGGCCTGCCGCGAGGCTTTGCCTTCGATACGGGGGAAATTGATCCAGTGTTTCATAAAGAGACCATAAAGAAAATGATGATCGCCAAAAGGTTAGAACTATGCTATAGCATGGGAGACAAAAAGCAAGAAAAGGAGATGCCTATGCGTTACGTAGCGATGAGTGCTTTGTTGGTTTTAGGTTTAACCTCGGCGGCAGTCGCTGAGGACATGAGCAGGGAATGGCCGGCTTCGCCGGCTCAGGCCAACCGACCCGGCATGATCCCGGCCTCGCTGCCGACTGATGCCCAGGCCATGCAGGGAGCCGGCGCCATCCCGGCGCTGCCGCTCGAGGTGCAGCATCAGGGCGATATTGCCTATATCAACGGCGGCATCGGCGACGAGGAAGAGGCGCAGCTCAAGGATACCGGCAAGAGTTACAACCTGCACCTGCTGATCAGCGCCGTTACGGGCGAATATGTCAGCGATACGCATGTGCGCGTGCTTGACAGCAAGGGCAACGAGGTGCTGTCCGTCGACAATGCCGGGCCGTATCTTTATGCCAAGCTGCCGCCGGGACGCTATACCGTGGAAGCGGCCAACGCCACTAGCGGCACGGCCAAGAAAGCGACGGTCAGCGTCAGCGATAAGGGCATCGCCCGCGAACACCTGGCGTTCAACGAGTGAAGTCGATCCGCAGCGGCGAGACTTCGCACGGGTAGCAGAATTTGATCCTGTCCAGATCGGCTTTCGCCACCGGCCACGGGCCGACGGCGGGATCCTTGTCATAAAGCGTCGCCGATTTGCTGAAGAAAATGCCGGAAAAGGCGAACGGCGCCTTGAAAACGGTGCCCGACGGCACGGCAACCGCCACCACCTGGCCCTCGGCGATCGCCTCCATCTCTTCGTATTGATGGACGGCATACGCCAGCTCGCCCGCCGGCATGACAATATATTCCAGCACCGGCTGCAGGCGGTATGAGCCATCGCCCGCCCTGACAATGAGCCGGCTGGTATGCTCCGGCACCGTCTCCAGGCTGTGGCAGGCAGTTGCCATGTAAATGCGGTCCTGCGGCTTGATGCTATAAGCATCATGCGGTAGGTCGGCATAGGTCAGGCGCGGCTGCACGGCATAGCGCTCGAAAACGCCGCTTTCCTTTTTATGCACGGGGTTCTCCGCCGTCAGCTTCAGCGTGTGCAGCAGGGAAAGCGTGAAAGAGGCGGCGATCTGCGGCGCGTCCGGCGATTCGTGCCGCCCGGCTTCGATACCGGTCTGGCTTTCAATATTGGCAAGCGATTGCGCGATGGTCTTGAAGGTCTGCACGGAGACAGCCGCCGAGGCATGCGCCGAAATGGCGTCGGCCAGCCCGGTCAGCACGCCGCGGATGGGCGAGTCCTGCAGATCGGCGTCGCGCCGGTGGTCGGTGATGCAGATCATGTTGCCGCGCGCCGAGTGGATGTCGAGAATGCCGCAGCTGTGCTCTGCCACCGTATAAAGTTCCTGCGCGCGGCGAGTGTGGTGATCGGCCGGGGCGCGCGTCAGGAAATCGACGGGGATGCGGTTCATGTCGGGCAGCAGCCGGCCGTCTTCGCCCAGGCCGCAGCGATAGGCGTCGCGGGTTTCCTGCCGCGCCTGCGGACTGGCCGCCCATGCCTCGAAATATTGCCGCGCCGCCAGCGGATTGCCGATGATGCCGATAACGTCGCGCTCCAGTTTTCCCGCCTGCGACAGCGCCATGGCGAGCAGGATGCCGGCCAGTCCCGCCGGCTCGTTGCCATGCAGCTGCGCGATGATCATAAAAGGCGCGCCGCTCTTTTTACCCGGGATGCGCACGGCGGAAGGGATGGTCCGGCCGCCGATCTCAATGCTGCCGGCCGAAACGGCGGCGAACACCTTATGCAGGTCTTCCAGCAACAGCGGTCGCCCGAAAAAACAGGCGCCAAACGGATTAGCGCCGGAAACGCGGGAAAAATCGTAGTTGAAAATAGCTTTAAGAAGCGGTGTCATGGAGGCATGGTAGCGGATACAATACGGGAAGTCATCTTCATTGGATTGCCGGGACCGACGCATCATTACGGTGGGCTGTCGCAGGATAACGTCGCCTCGAGCAAAAACCGCGGCAGCGTATCAAGCCCCCGGCAGGCGGCGTTGCAGGCGCTGGAGCTGGCCCGGCTGCTGAAAAACCTCGGCATTGAGGCGGCCATCCTGCCGCCGCAGCTTCGGCCCCACCTGCCGCTGCTGCGCGAGCATTTCAGCGGCGGTGACGACGAGGTGATTCGCCGGGCGGCCCGCGAGCGGCCGGAGATGCTCGAAAAAGCTTCTTCCTCCTCGGCCATGTGGACGGCCAACGCCGCCACCGTTACGCCGGTGATCGACGCCGGCGACCACAAACTGCATTTGACCCCGGCCAATCTTTTCACCCATCCGCACCGGCGCATCGAGGCCGAGGAGACGCGCCGCACGCTGGCGGCCATCTTCGGGGATGTGCCGGATTGCACGGTGCATGCGCCGCTGCTCACCCAGCAGCGCGACGAAGGTGCGGCCAACCACATGCTTCTGGCGCCGACGCACAGCGACAGCGGGCTGCACGTGTTCGTCTACGGCGCCGGCGGCGCGCCCGACGATCCTGACATGGCGCGGCAGGACCTGTCGGCATCGCGGGCCATCCAGCTGCAGCACAGCATTCCCGACCGGCAGGCGCTGTTCGTGCGGCAGAATCCCGAAGTCATCCACCAGGGCGCGTTCCATAACGACGTCATCGCCGTCAGCAATGCCTACGTGCTGCTCGTACATGAGCACGCCTATGCCGGAGGGCAGGAGGATATCGGAAGGATGCGGGAGGCATACCGGGCGCTGCATCCGGGAAAAACGCTGACCGTCATCACCGTCAGCGAGGCGGAGCTGTCGGTGGAGGAGGCGGTGCATACCTATGTCTTCAACAGCCAGATCGTCACCCGCCCGAACGGCGGCATGGCCATCATCGCGCCGCTGGAAACGCAGTCGCTCTATGGCGGCAAGGCGGCAAGGCTGCTGGAGCGCATCCGCATTGATGCTTCCAATCCCATCGAGGAGGTGCATGCCCTCGACTTGCGCCAGAGCATGAAAAATGGCGGCGGCCCTGCCTGCCTGCGCCTGCGCGTGCCGGTGACCGAGGCGCAGCTGGCCGTGCTGCACGCGCGCAGGCATGTGCTGGCTGACGAGACGCTGCTGGCGGCCATCGCCGAACTGGTCGAGCGTTATTACCCGCAGGAATTAACGGCGGCCGATCTGGGCAACCCGGAGCTTTATCACCACTGCCAGGCGATGCTGACGGAGCTGGGCGGGCTAATGAAATTACCGCTATTGGCGGAGTGACGGGACGGCATCCTTGGCTGGCAGGCGCGAGAACAGCGGGTCGGTTAGCCACACCGGCAGGCAGGAGAGGAAACGCATCGGCCAGTAAAGCATCCACGGGAAGGCGATGCGGGCCTTGTTCTGCGCCAGGCCGCCAGCGATAATCCGCGCCGCTTTTTCGGCGCTCATCATGAAGGGCATGGGGAAGTTGTTGACCGCCGTCATCGCCGTTCGCACATAGCCGGGGCAGATGACGGAGACTTCGACGCCATACGCATCGAGCCAGCCGCGCAGGCCTTCGCCATAAGCGCGCACGCACATCTTGCTGGCGCTGTAGGCCGGGCAACTGGGCAGGCCGCGCAGCCCCGCCAGCGAACTCATGATGGCGATCTGGCCGTGCCTGCGATCGACCATGGCGGAAAGCAGCGGAGTAACTGTATTGACGACGCCGTCGATATTGGCGGCGAAGATGCGGCGCACCTGATCGGCCCCCTCGCCGTGAATGCCGGTGCCGGCCGACACGCCGGCGTTGGCGATCACCAGATCAATGGGCGTTTTCGCATCGGCGGCGGTGAGCCAGCGCTCCATGGCAGCGTGGGCGGTGACGTCCAGCATTTCGGCATACACGACAGCGTCCCGGCGGCGGCAGGTTTCAGCAATTCCTTCAAGGCGTTGGCGGTCGCGCCCCTGCAGGTGCAGGGTGACGCCCGGCGCGGCGTAATGCTCTGCCAGGGCGGCTCCCAGGCCGCTGCTGGCCCCGGTAATGGCAATATTTTTTGGTTTTTTCATACAAAAGTAACCATACTGACGCTATAATGAGATTGTAAAGAATAAGAGAGCCATGAAAAACACTAAATCCGTCTGCGTCTTCTGCGGCGCATCCAACGCAGTACCCAAAAAATTCCTCGATATCGGCGCCGAATTCGGCCGCATGCTGGCCGCCAAAGGCATCACGCTCGTCTACGGCGGCGGCGATTGCGGCGTCATGGGCGCGGTGGCCAACTCCACCATGAAGCATGGCGGGCATGTCACCGGCGTGTTCCCAGTGTCCTTGCGCAACATCGAGAACGAGCACCAGTCGCTCAGCGAGATCATCATCGTCGATACTATGCATGAGCGCAAGATGTGCATGTTCGAGCGCTCCGACGCCATCATCGTCTTCCCCGGCGGCTTCGGCACCATGGATGAAACATTCGAGATTCTTACCTGGAAGCAGCTCAAGCTGCACCACAAGCCGATCGTTATCTTCAATTACGAGCATTACTGGGACCCGCTGATCGCGCTGATGAAGAGCATTGTCGACACCGGCTTCGCCCGCCCGGAAACCGCCGGCTACTATGTGGTGGTCGACCAGGTGGCGGCGATTTTAGAGGTGCTGAATTTTTAGTACAGGGAGCAAGTAATGGTGGACCCTGAAGATTTCAGAAGCGAACCTCCTAAATCTGCCAGGCTGCCGCATGAAATAGCTGCTGTCATTTTCGCTATCCCATTGGATTACCCAAATTCAAAAATAAAAACCGTAAAAGACTATTTGGAAACCACAGGTGAAAAGCTCAAAGCTCCTCCCTCCTTTCTTCGCCCAGCGATACGTGAGGAATTAATTAGCGAAGGAAAAGCTTATCTCGCTTTGTATGAGGCATTGGTAAATGTTGCCAAAGGAGATATAAACGACAATACACGAAATGTTTTATCTACGGCGCCAGGGTTTATTGGAAAAGTCATTGCTTCTGAGCGAAGAGATGAAATGGATTTTAAAGAGGATCTTCGTTCGCCAGAGAATTTTAACCAATTGGTTGATAACACAAAAAAATGTGACGATTCCCGGTTTCCTGAAGAAAGCGCTCGGGCCTTTGCTACAAGCTATGCTGTTGATAGCCAAATCCGTGCAAGGCAGTTCGAAGCGGTGCAATCCGAACTGATTGCGCTCAATAAGAGCCTCGGCATCGATAGAGCTAAAGGAAAGTAATCGCATCTAAGCGCTTCTCCTTTTGCCATTTCCTCTCCCTTTGAAATCCATTATGGTGCGGGCATGGAATCCCTGCTCGCCGCTTCAGAACGCACTACAACGTTATCCAGCACCGGTCGGCCGTGGGTGTTCCGCGAGGCCGATGAGCGGCAGGCGCAGGCGCTGGCGCAGGGGTTCG
>JAGWLJ010000201.1 GCA_028873275.1 Pseudomonadota bacterium | reverse complement strand
GCGCATGATTTTACCGGAGGCGGAGAGTCAGCCGATATCAGGATGGGAACGTTATCAAAAGCTGTCGGCTCTTATGGCGGATATGTGTGCGGCTCGAAAACCTTGGTGGATTACCTGAAAACGGCGGCGCGCAGCCTGATTTATTCGACCGGCCTGCCACCGGCCACGGTGGCGGCGTCGATAGCGGCGCTCAAGGTGATGCAGAGAGAGCCGGAACTGGCGCAGAAGCCCTTGCAGCATGCGCGGCTATTCACCTCGCTCTTGGGCATGAAGGAAGCCGAGAGCGCCATCGTGCCGGTGATTCTGCGCGACAGCGAAAAGGCGCTGGCTGCCTCGGCGCTTCTGGAGGAGCGCGGTTTTCTTGTTGCCGCCATCCGCCCGCCGACGGTGCCGGAGCATACGGCGCGACTGCGCTTTGCCTTCTCGGCGCTGCATGAAGAATCGCAGATCGAGGCGGTGGCGGAGATTATCAGGGAGCAGGGATGGATATGCGCGCCATGACCCTAAGCGGCTGGGGGCAGCCGCATGATGCGCTGAAGGCGATTGCGCCGGAGGCGACGCATGTGGAATACGCGCACCATGAAAGCGTGCCGGGAGCGCTGGAAACCATTGCCAGAACAGGTGAGAGCCACGATCTTGTCATCGGCTGGTCGCTGGGCGGGCAGCTGGCGGTGCGGGCCATCGCGGCGGGATTGCTGACGCCGCAGCGCCTGGTGCTGATCGCCGCGCCTTTTCAATTCGTGGAGCAGCCTGAGCGCCGGCTGGGCATGAAACGCGATCTTTACGATAAATTCCGTGATAATTATGCCCGCAACCCGGAGCGCACGCTGCACAAGGCGTGGGAGCTGATTTGCCTGGATGACAACCGCGCCGATGATGTGCGCGCCCGCCTGCAAGCGCAGGATAAAACCCAGGTGTTGGCGAAAGACTGGCTGCGCTGGTTGGACATGCTGGACGGCTTCAGCTGCGGCGATCTTGATTTCGGGCGTTTCCCGCCGACGCTGCTCATCCACGGCGACAGGGACGCGGTGGTGGCGGCTGGGCAGGCGCAGCATTTCGCCGACCGGCTGGCGCAGCCGACGGTGGCCCTTATGGAAAATGCCGGCCATGCGCCGCACTGGCATAACGGCGAGGCGGTCAGGCGGCTGATCGCGGGGTATGCGCATGTTTGACACGCAGGCGGTGAAAGAGGCGTTCGGCCGCGCCGCGCCGGTGTACGACAGGGAAGCGCAGCTGCAGAAACGTGTGCGGGGCCGGTGCATCGCGCTGGCGGAGCAATGCTGGCCGGTGGGCGCGCGCATTCTCGATGCCGGTTGCGGCACCGGCCAGCTTGCGCGGGAAGCGCCGCACTGGCACATCACCGGCTGTGACCTGGCTTACGGCATGTGCCGGGTTTCTTCCTCGCCGGTAATCAACGCCAATGTCGAAGCGCTGCCGTTTGCCGATGAGAGCTTCGACGGCATATTTTCCTCGCTGATGCTGCAATGGGCCGGCGATCCGGAAGCGGCATGGCGCGAGATGGCGCGGATGATAAAGCCGGGCGGGCGCTGCGTGATCGCCACGCTGGCCGATGGCACGCTGGGCGAGCTGCGCGAGGCATTCGCGGTTCTGGACGCCGCGCCGCATGTCAGCGATTTCCTTCCGGCGCACGCCGTGCTGACGCAGGCCGGCCACGCCGGGCTTACCCTGCTCGCTGCCGAGCAGGCGCAGGTTGTCGAATATTATCCGGATGCCATTGCGCTGATGCGCTCGCTGCAGGCCATCGGCGCATCCAACAAAGCCGCCGCCCGCCGCCGCGGCATGATGACCCTGCGGCAGCTTTCCCGCGTCGACCGTGCTTATGAGCGGCAATTCGGGCAGGCGCAGGGCCTGCCGGCCACATGGCAGGTCTTGTACCTGGTGTTGGAGAAGGTGTAATGACGTCATGGTTTATCACTGCCTCCGGCACCGGCGTCGGCAAGACGCTGGTGACGACCGCTCTGTGCTGGCAGCTACGGCAGGCTGGAAAAAAGCTGATCGCGCTCAAGCCGGTGATCAGCGGCTACGATCCGCGTGACCCGCAGAGCGACACGGCGCTGATTCTGCAAAGCTGCGGGCTGCCGATGGGCGCGGCGGAGGCCATTTCGCCCTGGCGGTACGCCGCGCCGCTTTCTCCCAACATGGCGGCGGCCAGGGAAGGAAATCCGGTGGATATGGCGGCGCTGGTGGAGTTTTGCCGCCAGAAGCAGGAAGAATATAGGATGGTCGAAGGCGTCGGTGGCGCCATGTCGGCTCTGACCGGCCATCATACCGTACTCGATTGGATCGAAGCGCTCAGCTGGCCAGTGATCCTTGTCGGCGGCAGTTATCTCGGCGCGCTTAGCCACACGCTGACCGCCCTCGAAGCGTTGCATGCGCGCGGCGCCAGGGTGCATGCGCTGATCGTCAGCGAATCGCAGGATAGCCCGGTGACGCTCACGGAAACCGTTGAAACGCTGGAAAAGTTTGTGCGGCCGGGGCTTCCTGTGGTACAAATTCCCAGACTCATGCCAACGGACGCTCTATGGACAAAGGTGCCGCTTCTTCCGATCCCGGATTAGGACGCTTCGACCTCCTGAGCATGGCCGGCATTGGGCGCAAAAAGCGCGGCGACAACAAATACGCCACGTTCAATCGCCGCATGCTGGCGGCGACGGTGGATTCGTTTTTCCTGCTGCTGGTCGCGCCCGTGTTCAACCGCTGGTTTCCGATTGATATGTCCGCCTTCCGGCATCCTCCTGAAAATGCCACTCCGGAAATGGCGCGGCACTGGATGCTCGGCGTGCTGACCGATCCCGTATTTATCTCCAGCTGGCTGACCAACATGGCGGCGCAGCTCTTGGTATTCTGCCTGTTCTCGGGCATCTGCTGGCATTACTGGTCGGCCACGCCGGGGAAGATGCTGTTTCGCATCAAGGTGGTGGATGTCGAGAGCGAGCAGCCCGTCACCGACCGCCAGATTCTCCTGCGGATGGCGGGCTACGTCATTTCCGGCCTGTGCCTGTTCCTTGGATTTTTCTGGATCGGTTTCGACAGGCGCCGCCAGGGCTGGCATGACAAGCTGGCGCATACGGCGGTGGTGGTGATTCCGTGGCATAAGCCCGTTGCCGGGTAGCGTATGGCCGCCGACGAACAGGATCCGGAACAGAAAACAGAGCAGCCGACGCAGAAGCGCCTGGAAGAGGCGTTCAGGAAAGGCAATGTGCCCATCTCCCGCGAGGCGGGGAATTTCGCCATCATGGTGGCGCTGGCGGCGACGGTCACCTGGTTCGCGCCGCCGATGCTCATGCACGGCAAGGCGCTGCTGCTGCCTTTCCTGGCCGACGCCGACAGCCTGCCGGTCGACCGCGCCGGGTTGGGGCATCTGCTCAGCCGGGTGATGTTCGGCGGCATGGGGATCATCGCGGCGCCGCTGATCGCGGCGGTGGTAGGGGTGCTGGCGGCGAATTTCATGCAGCACGGCGTCGTATGGACGGTAGAACCGGTCATGCCGCGGCT
>JAGWLJ010000200.1 GCA_028873275.1 Pseudomonadota bacterium | reverse complement strand
CCAATGTCATTTCGCCGGGGGCGTTTCCCCCTGCCCCGGCCTTGTGCAGATATTACGCCCGCCGCGGTAGAAGGGAAACAGCCCGTCGGGATTGGGGTCGTAGATTTCCACATGCGCCATCATGCCGTTATCCTCGTGCTTCAGCACATGGCAATGCATCACGAATTGGCCGACGATCACCGGGTCGGTAAAAGGCATGATGGCCTTGACCTCGCCGCGCTCGGGCACCCGCACGTTATCGACATAGCCGTTATAGGGCTGCGGCACGCCGTTGATTTCCGTCACCTGGAAACCGATCTGGTGAATATGGAACACGTGCATATCGTCGGAATCGTTTTTGATCGTCCATTCTTCCACATTGCCCAACGGAATGCGAAGGTCGATGCGGCCGGCATCGAACTTGCGGCCATTGACAAAGTAATTCTTGTCGTCGTTGAGCTGTGAGAACACGATGGTGCGGCGCTCGTCGATCTTCGCGTTGCGCAAATCCGGCCGCTGCGGAAAGGCGGCGATCTCGCCTATCGTTTTTCCCTCGCTGCCGCTTACCTCCAGCCGCGCCAGCGTCCGGCTGCTGCCGTTGCCGGTCAGCACTTTTTCGGAGACCATGGCATATTCGCCGGACGCGCCGCCGTCCACCAGCACGTCAAGGCGCTGTGCCGGCTTGATGTCCAGCACGTCGACATCGGTTTCCTTACGGGCGGTGCGGCCGTCATCGCCCAGGATGCGGAACTTGTGGCCCTTGAGCGACAGGTGGAAATAGCGGCCGGAGCTCTGGTTGGAAAAGCGCCAGAGCTGCGTTTCGCCGGGACGGATGCGGATAGTCGACATCGTCTGCCCGTTGATGGTCTGCACCAGGTTATGATAAGTTTTGGCGATAAGCGGGTCCTGGCTGTCCTCGAACTGGTAATCCTTGAGCACGAACAGCTGCTCCCTGACGCCTGCCAGTTCGGGGAATTGCTGCGCGAAACCCTCCACCACCAGCGTGCCGCTCAGCCCCCCCATCACGTTCTGGTCGGAGATGCCGTGCGTATGGTCGTGATACCAGTACAGTCCCGGCGGCTGCGTCAGCGGAATTTTTATCTCGTAATCGAAGGTTTCACCCGGCTTGACGGCTACATGGATATTGTCGCTGTTGCCCAGCGGCGAGGTTTCGATGCCGTGGTAATGGATGTTGGTGGTGCGCGATAAGTGATTTATCAGGCGGATTTTCATGACGTCGCCGGGATGCACGCGCAGCACCGGTCCGGCATATTCGCCGTTATAGATCGAGCCGTCGATGGTCACCTCGCCCAGGCGGACTCTCTCCTCTTTCGCTTCGAGCGTGGCGGTCAGCACGCCGTTCTCGCTGGTGAATTCCATCATGCGGTGCAGCGGGGGCGCGACATACCAGCAGGGAATGATCCATAGCACCGCCGCCGACATCACAAGCGAAACCGCCGCCCACAGGGGCGGCGCGTAAAGCACCCGTTGGATGGAAGGCAAGAGGCCGGTCATGAACAAAACACCTCTTGGTTAGGCGGAGGCAATACTCCGGAGGAATTTATTGATCTCGCTGTTGAGTTTGTCGGACAGGCTGGAGAACGACTTAACCGATTCGAGCACATTGCGTGAATTTTCGCTGGTAGCCTTCGACATCTCGCCAACGTCCCCAATATTGGCGGATACCTGCTGCACGCTGGCCGAGGTGATCTGGATGTTGCGGGCGATCTCCTGCGTGGCGGCGCCCTGCTGCTCGATCGCTGAGGCGATGGTGGTGGAGATGCCGCCCATCTCGTTGACGGTCACGCGAATATTGTTGAGCGCGTCCACCACGGCGTGAATGACGCTCTGGATATCGGTGATCTGCGCGGCGATGCTTTCCGTCGCCTTCGAGGTCTGGTTGGCCAGCGACTTGACTTCCGAAGCCACGACGGCGAAGCCCTTGCCCGCCTCGCCGGCGCGGGCCGACTCGATGGTAGCGTTCAGCGCCAGCAGGTTGATCTGGCTGGCGATGCTGCTGATGAGGTTGATCACTTCGTTGATTTTCTGCGCGGCTTCGGAAAGCTGCTTGATCGTGCTGTCAGCCGCCTGGGCCTTATGCACGGCATTCTGCGTCACCGTGCTGGAGCGGGCGATCTGGCTGGCGATTTCATTGATCGAGGCTGACAGCTCCTCCGCCGCCGCGGCGATGGCCGATACGTTGGCCGAAGTTTCGGTGGTTGTGCGCACGGTCTGCTGCAGGCTGCCGTCGGTTTTCGCGGCATCCTGCGCCATGGCTTCCGCCGATCCCTTCATGGCGCCGGCGGACTGCGTCACGGTTTCCAGCAGCTCGGCCACCTGCATCTCGAAGCGCTGCGCCATCATCTCCATATCGACTTTGCGCTTCTTGTCCAGCTGCGCCTGCTGCTCGGCCTTCCTGGTCTGCTCCTCGATATTTTTGATATTGTCGGCGATCGAGGTCTGCATGGCCGAGAGCGCGTTGAGCAACCTGGAGGTTTCGCTCCGCCCCTTGGCCCTGATCTCATTATCCAGCCTGCCTTCGGAAATCGCCATGGCGACGGCTACCGCGCGCTTGAGCGGCGGAAGAATCGCCCGCGTCAGGAGGATGGTGATCGCCAAAGCGATGCCAACGGCGATGCCCATCGCCGCCATCAGCTGTTTCTTGTTACCATCAATCAGATCATCGGCCTGCACGCGGTAAGCCAGCCCGTCATCGGCGTATCTGCCCACCAGCTTGCCCAGATCGGCGTCTATCTCCTCAAGATTGGCGCTGATAGCCGAACCCGTCGCCTGGTCGTGCAGCGCGGCAATTTTCGCGCGGATGTCCTTGGCCTTGCCGCGTGTTTTGTCATTCATGGCGCCCTGGACGGCGACATCGAGATTATCGAGTATCTTGCCCAGATCCGCCTTGGCGGCATCGTCCAGCGTGGTGCCGGCTTTATGTGCGTTGGCGAAGCGCACGAAAGCGGTCTGCGTTTTATGCGTGTAGTCCACGCCCTTGACGACATGATCATAAATGTCGATGGCGAGATCCCCCAGCTCCAGCTCCTCATGCAGGGTAAAAGCGCCGATGCCGACGATAATAACGATGTAGGCCAGCGCAGCGAGCAGCAGCTTGAGGCGGATGGTCATAAAACTACCTGTTTTAAGAGCTTCCTCTATTATTTATTGCACCGTCACATCGATTTTCATCTTGGGGTGAATGCCGCAGCGCACCTGGTAGCTTCCTGCCTTGGCGAAATTGGCCTTGATAATTTCGCCCGGTTTCTGCAGCCCTTTGTCGTCGGTATCGTCGCCGTTGATGACCTTGATGTTATGCGTCACGTCGTCCTTGTTGGTGAAGACGATGGTATCGCCACTTTTCAGCGTCAGCGACGACTGGGAAAACTGCTGGCCGGCCTGGTCGACAGCCACGTCGGCGGCGAAGGCAGGCATGGCAGCAGCCACGCAGATGGAAAATACGGACAGAAATTTATTCATAAGACATTCTCCTCAAAGGCCAGGGTTTACCAAGACACCTCGCACATTAAGGCATCCCATTTAAAATAC
>JAGWLJ010000199.1 GCA_028873275.1 Pseudomonadota bacterium | reverse complement strand
CACGATTTTCTATGAAAACCTCAATTTCGCGATAAATGTTACCGGCACCAGCACGAAGCCGTCATTACCGAGCTTGGCGGCCCATGCCCTCAGTTGCTCGATGGTTAGCGGGAAAGGCTGAGCGATTCCCACAGCATAGCCTCGGCTCCTGGCGATCTGCTCCAGCGAAGAAAGTCGCGCCTGGATGGCAGTGGCCGAGAGGTCTTCATCGACCAAAAGGTCGGCCGTCACGTTGGGCGTCGTGCTAGCTTCCAGCCCCTGCCTCACTTCGCTTTTCGCCGGCTCGTGGCCCATCACCAGCAGCAACCCGTGATTGGCCAGCATCTGCAGCAGCCACTTGAAGGCATCGCCATTTCCCGAGAATGCCTCATTCTGCGGCGTCACAAATCCTGAGTAACCGGAAAACCGCGACATAAGCCATTGCATGCGGGATTCGTTCTTGCTGACGTCATCGGCCGCCATCAACCCATCGGGTCCGGGATCGGTGGCTGGGTAATTGCTGGGTTCGAGCGGCAGGTCGACCATCACCTCATGTCCGGCTACACGCGCCGTATTGACCCAGGTGGCGACGTCATGCGCGTAAGGGGAAAAGCTAAGCGTTACATTTTCCGGGAGACGGGCAGCATTTTCCGCAACCATCTTATTTTCGCCCAGCCCGGTGACAATGATGGCGATCATCGGCAGACTGCCCTTATGCTCATACGGTTTGGCGTAATACCGCCAGGGCTTAGTGCCGTCGCTGCCGATTACCGGCAGCATGCCGGCATCGGCTTTCTGCAGCAGGGCATCTTTCACCGGCGCCAGTGCCACGGCAGCAGGAGGAATGGGCGCGGCCTTTTCCTCTGGCACCACGCTCACATCAGGCGGCAGGGAAAGCGCCGTATCGGCATTGGCTTCGGGTGCGGGAGCTGGAGAAGAGGCGGGTGCCGTTTCCGCAGGCATTTCTTTCGCCTCTTCCACAGGAGTTGTCGCCGCCACGGGCTTCGGCTCTGGTTCATTTTGCCTGCCCTCGATTTTACCGTTATCCATTCGGATGAGCATGCGCCGCCCCTGCAAAAACGCATCCATTGTTTCGCTGGAACCGGAATGCCACAGCAAGCCGAGCATCACCACCCCCCACAGCGAAAACACCGCCAGCGCCAAGCGCCAGCCTAGTAGCGCCGACCATTTCGGCAGGGAGATTTTCGGCAACGCCACTTTGGGTAGCTTCAGTCCGGGGAGCTTAAGTTTGGGCAGTTTTATTTTAGGCAATTTGAGTTTAAGCTTGAGCGCCATGCTACGCTCCTGCCCGCAATAAAGCGAAAGCGCAGGCTCCCGTGATCACGTGTTTTGCATAGGCAAAGCGTGTCACGGGGCGCCCTCACTTTTCCGGCGTGGCCTGGCTATAGATGCTGACCGCGCGCAGAAGATCCAGCGCCCGCTGCAGCTGGAAATCCTCGATCGGCGGCACTTCCGACTGCAGAGCGTCCTTCTTGCGGTTTTCCTTTTCTTTATCTTTATCCTTATCTTTATCGGCAGATTCCTTTTCCGGCTGCTTGCCTTCGGCCTTCAGCTCCTGGGCCTTCTTGTCTTCAAGATTGGCCAGGCGGTGACGCAGCTCGGCCTCCGAGCGCATCTTGTCCGTTATCTTGATCGGCTCGATCTTGGCCGGCTCGACTACGATGTCGGGCGTAATGCCCTTGGCCTGAATCGAATGCCCCGACGGCGTGTAATAACGCGCCGTGGTCAGGCGGATGGCGCCGTGCTCGGAGAGCGGGATAACGGTCTGCACCGAGCCTTTGCCGAAGGTCCGGGTGCCGAGAATCACCGCGCGCTTATGGTCCTGCAGCGCACCGGAGACGATTTCCGAGGCCGAGGCGGAGCCGTTATTGACCAGCACCACCATGGGAATATCGTCATCGACCAGCTCGTCACCGGGATGGGCGCTGTAGCGCTTGGTCTTGCTGGGATCGCGCTCACGCGTGGAAACGATTTCGCCCTGCTTGAGAAAGGCGTCCGACACCGACACCGCCTGGTCGAGCAGGCCGCCCGGGTTATTGCGCAGATCGAGGATGATGCCACGCAGGTGCGGCAGATCCTTCTTGATGCGCTTGAATTCGTCGCGCATCAGGTCGGTCGTCTGCTCGGTGAAGGAGGTGATGCGAATATAGGCGATATCGTCGCCCTCGGCATGCTCTTTGACCGACTTGATCTTAATCTCGGCGCGGGCTAGCGTCAGATCGAGCGGCTCGGCGGCATCCTCACGCAGAATAGTCAGCTTCACCTTGGAATCGACCGGCCCGCGCATTTTCTCTACCGCTTCCGACAGGGTAAGCCCCATCACGGCCTCGTCGTTGATATAGCTGATGTAGTCGCCTGGCTTGATGCCCGCCTTCGCCGCCGGCGTGTCATCGATGGGCGATACCACCTTGACCAGCCCGTTTTCCATCGTCACCTCGATGCCCAGCCCACCGAACTCGCCCTTGGTCTGCACCTGCATTTCCTTGAAGGCTTTCTCGTTCATGTATCCCGAATGCGGGTCGAGCGAGGTCAGCATGCCGTTGATGGCCGCCTCGATCAGGTCGGAATCCTTCACCGGCTCGACATAATCGGTGCGTACGCGCTCGAAGACTTCCCCGAACAGGTCGAGCATCTGCAGCGTGTTGTCTTTCTCGGCATAGGCCACGACCGGCGCGGCCAGCATCGTGCTGACCAGGCATAACTTCATAAAGCGTTTCATTAGGTTTCTTACTCCTTGTGTTTACTCAATCCACTGATCCACGGCGCCGGATCGATAGGCCGGTTATTCTGTCTCAGCTCCATGTATAATCGGTTTCCGGACTCGTTATCACCCATAGCACCAATCGGCTCTCCTTCCAACAAAAACTGGCCAACGCTGGCATCTATTTTTGCCAGTCCGGCGAGCAGCGTATGAAAATCATCACTATGACGGATAATCACCATCTGGCCGTAATTAAGGAAGGTTCCGGCGAACACCACTTCGCCGTCATAAGGCGCCATGACCTGCGCCTTCTTCGGTGAAGCGATGAGGATGCCCTTGCTGTTCTCGTAGCCCTGGCCGGAGCCGAACAGCTGAATCACCCTTCCAGCCGCCGGCGGACGGATATGCCCTTTAGCACCGGCAAATGAGCGCAGCTTGCCCTTTTTGCCTTCAGAGGCCCGCTTATCCGCTTTCAGCTCGATGCCGCCCTGCGCTTTTTTCTCCTCTTTCTCGATCGAGATCATCAGGTCCTGCAGGCCCTCGGCTTTTTTCGCCAGATCCTTAAGCGTTTCTTCTTCCTCCTGCTGCTCACGGCCCAACTGCTCTTGCAATGCCTTGCGCTCGGCCAGCTTATCCTCCAGCACCTTGCGCTCCTTGTCGAGCGCGGCCCGGCGGCCGTTCATATCCGTGCGGTTCTGGATGACCTTCTGCTGCAGCTGCTGCAACTCGGCGATTTGCTGGCCCAACGCCTCCGTCTGCTCGCGCATGCTGTCTGACAGCATCTTGAGCGCCCGTGCCGCTTTCATTATATGATCGGCGTCGCCAGGCATCATCACCATCGCTTC
>JAGWLJ010000198.1 GCA_028873275.1 Pseudomonadota bacterium | reverse complement strand
TCATCAGTTCCGGGCGGCCGTTGTCCAGCGCCAGCATATTGACGCCGAAGCTGGTCTGCAGCGGCGTCATGGCGTAAAGCTGATTCAGCACCACTTCCGGCACGGCGTCTTTTTTCACTTCGATGACGACGCGCACGCCCTGCTTATCGGATTCGTCGCGCAGGTCGGAGATGCCTTCGATCTTCTTCTCGCGCACCAGTTCGGCCATGCGTTCGATCATGCGGGCCTTATTCACCTGATAAGGGATTTCGTGGACGATGATGGCGTAGCGCCCATGCTTGGTCTCTTCGATTTCGGTCTTGGCGCGCATGATGACCGAACCGCGGCCGGTATGCATGGCCGAGCGGCAGCCGCTGCGGCCGAGGATGATGCCGCCGGTCGGAAAATCCGGGCCGGGCAGCACGTTCATGATTTCATCAATGGTGACTTCCGGATTATCCAGATACAGGCAGCAGGCGTCGATGACTTCGCCCAGGTTATGCGTGGGGATGTTGGTGGCCATGCCAACGGCAATGCCGCCGGCGCCGTTGACGAGAATGTTAGGGAAGGCGGCCGGCAGCACCATCGGCTCCTTTTCCGAGCCGTCATAGTTTTCCTGGTAATCGACGGTGTCCTTGTCGATATCGGCCAGCAGGGCATGCGCCGCTTTTGATAAACGGGATTCGGTGTAACGCATGGCGGCCGGAGCGTCGCCGTCCATAGAGCCAAAATTGCCCTGGCCGTCGACCAGCATCAGCTCCATCGAAAACGGCTGCGCCATGCGCACCAAGGCGTCGTAAATCGCCGCGTCGCCATGCGGATGGAATTTACCCATGACATCGCCGACGATGCGGGCGGATTTTTTATAAGGTTTATTGTATTCGCAGCCCAGCTCCAGCATGCCGTAGAGAATGCGGCGGTGCACCGGCTTCAACCCGTCACGGACATCAGGGATAGCGCGCGATACGATGACGCTCATGGCGTAATCGAGATAGGACTTCTTCATTTCCTGCTCGATGGCGACAGGAACAAGCTCTTGATTTTTTGCGGTATTATCGTCGGTCACGGAAAGCTCTTTTAACAGTTGGTTAAAGGAGCTTTTTTTGTAGCAGATCAGCGGGGGGAATCAACGGAATAGATAGGCTCCGCCTTCATAATAATATTGCTTTATCTAAGGTAGAGCATTATTTAATTAAATTAATAAAAAGGGGTGTTTATGGACAGTCCGATAAATCTTTCCGATCGCGCGATAGAGCTGCTTTACCGGCTATCCGGCCATTTGGAAATCATACAGAAAGCCGATTATCAAATGATCCGCGATACGGCAGCGGAAGCATTCGCGGCGCTGGAAGAAAAGAGGACGGTCAGGAAAGGCGCTGCCATCGCTTTTTATTATCAGGAAGCGCTTCAGGCAGAAAGTATGAAGCGCGATGCTGATTTACTCTCCGGACGTTCGCGGCCGGAGCACATGGAAAAATTGGTAGATCCAATAACCCGGATAAATAATTTACTAAACTATAAGGACGTTTTTCCAAGCTGCGAAGTATAGCGGCAGACCCATTCATACCGCTAAAAGAGACGGATGGGGAATTACGGCGTAGCTTACAGCAAAAGAAAGAAGAACTGGAGGCCAAGGCATCCCATGCTGCTAAGGAAGAAGAGCGCAAGGCGGGCTGGAAAAGATGGTTTGGACGGTAAGGCTACGGCTTCCTGTGAAGATCCAGTTTCTGCGACATCTTGGGATTATGCATCAGCTTCATGCCGAGGTAGGTGCATAGCCAGCAGGCCAGCACGAATACGGCAAGGGAAGCGAAGCCTTTGACGCCGCTCAATGCGACGACGACGGCTCCGAACGAAGGCACGGCGATAACGGCGACTACCAGCGTGGCCCACCAATTGATGCCCTGGCAGCCGGAGCAGCCCTGAGACTCTGATTCGTTTTCCATAGCATCCTCCTCTGATTATTACGCTTTTACTATAGCATAATAGCCAGAGGGATACAATGGGCAGGCGTCAGGAGCGTTTTTCCAGCGGCACGAACGCCCTCTGCCTGGCCCCGGTATAGAGCTGGCGCGGACGGCCGATCTTATTCTTGGGATCCTCCATCATCTCCTTCCACTGCGCCACCCAGCCCACGGTGCGAGCCACGGCGAACAGCACGGTGAACATTTTGGAGGGAATACCCATGGCACGGTAGATGATGCCGGAATAGAAATCGACGTTGGGATAGAGCTTGCGCTCGATGAAGTATTCGTCGGACAGGGCGATGCGCTCCAGTTCGACGGCGATCTTGAGCAGCGGCTCATCGATCTTGCCCAACTCGGCCAGCACTTCGGAGCAGGTTTTATGCAGCACCTTGGCGCGCGGGTCGTAATTCTTGTAGACGCGGTGGCCGAAGCCCATGAGGCGCACGCCGCTCGATTTGTCCTTCACCTTTTTGATGAATTCCGGAATGTGCTTCACATCGCCGATCTCGCGCAGCATGTTGATCACAGCTTCGTTGGCGCCGCCATGCGCCGGGCCCCATAGCGAAGCGATGCCGGCGCCGATGCAGGCAAACGGGTTGGCGCCCGAGGAGGCCGCCATGCGGACGGTCGAGGTGGAAGCGTTCTGCTCGTGATCGGCATGCAGGATGAGGATTTTGTCCATGGCGCGTGCCAGGACGGGATTTACCTTGGTTTTTTCGCACGGGGTGGCGAACATCATGTTCAGGAAATTTTCGGAGAAGCCGAGATCGTTCTGAGGGTAGATGAAGGGATGACCCACCGAGTATTTATGAGCCATGGCGGCCAGCGTCGGCATTTTGGCGATCATGCGCCAGCAGGAAAGCTCGCGCTGTTCGGGCACGTTGATATCGAGTGAATCGTGGTAGAAAGCGGAAAGTGACGCGCTGGCGCCTACCATCAGGGCCATCGGGTGCGAGCTGCGCGGGAAGCCGCGGAACAGGAAATGCAGTTGCTCATGCACCATGGTGTGCAGGGTGATGGTGCGGACGAATTCCTGCTTTTGCTTGGCATTGGGAAGCTCGCCGTAGAGGAGCAGATAAGCGACTTCTAAGAAATCGCTCTTTTCGGCCAGCGCGTCGATGTCGTAGCCGCGATAGCGCAGGATGCCGGCGTCGCCGTCGATAAAGGTGATCTTCGATTCACAGCTGGCGGTGGAAAGGAAGCCCGGGTCGTAGGTGAAATGGCCGGATTCACCGTAGAGCTTGCTGATGTCGATAACGCTCGGCCCTTCGGTGCCGTCGAGCATAGGGAAGCTCAGATTCTTATCGCCAACGGCGAGCGTAGCCGAACGATGAGGGGCGGCGGCGGTTTTTTTCTCAGGAACGGCCATGGGAATCTCCGAATTAATGATGATATAAGAAAGTCCTAGCATGGCAGACATAAGTAAACAAAGGGTTGAGCCTTGGTAAAGATAGCGTAAGCAGAAGTGGTTTTATGAGACTGGAATGCGTGATCGCGCGATTTTTGGCGTTGGCGATGCTGGCGGGCTTACTGGCCTGCGCCCACCATAATGAATGGGACGATATCGATTATGGTCACATCGCGCAGGAAAATGCCCGCCGC
>JAGWLJ010000197.1 GCA_028873275.1 Pseudomonadota bacterium | reverse complement strand
GCGTGTCATGATTTTCTCCTTAGTGTGGAAGCAACAGCGAGGTATCCGTTTTCAGTTCGTTTTCCGAACCAGCGAAAATGCAAGAATGGATTTAAAGAACATACAAACCTCGTCTCTGAGTTATGCATATATTCTGAACCATTTGGCCGCCGGTTGGTTTGATCGCCATCAAATTTTATCGATTATTTTAGAGAAATGAGATGATTTTGATAACACGACTTCGGGAAATCCGGTCGTTTATGCGGAGACTGAAGAACCTCTCATATGAAAGCGCATCTTCGGCAGTTGTTTCCCAGAGGTTATATATTGATTCTCATAATAAAAGCCTTCTGTGGGCCGTGGTATACTATCGTTCAGGCTTCAACCCTTTATTTTTCTATAGAATGTTGACTTGGCGATGCCGAGCGCTTCGGCGGCGCGCGTGATGTTACTTCCATATTGCTCCAGCGTTTTCTGCATGGCCTCTGTCTCGATTTCGGCCATGGTCTTGGGCAGGCCGTTCGGTTTCTTAAGCGCGATATGCATACCCTGGAACGTTCCGCCTTCGGCAGGTGATTCGGCTTCGTGAATACTCAACAGCAGGTCGCGGTCGATGGCATCTTTTTCGCTTAAGACCAGCGCCCGGTGCATCAGCCCTTCCAGCTCGCGCACATTGCCTGGCCATGCGTAATCGGTCAGATAATGCCGTGCGCCGGGAGCGAGCGATTTGAGCGGCAGCGCATCCAGCGAGGAAAAGTGGCGAAGGAAATAGTCCGCCAGCGGCAGGATGTCATCCTTGCGTTCCTTGAGCGACGGCATATGGATGGTCAGCACGTTGAGCCGAAAATAGAGATCCTCGCGGAATTGCCCGGACTGCACTAATGCTTTCAGATCGCGGTCGGTTGCAGAAATAACGCGTACATTGACTTTCATCGGCTTATCCGCGCCCACCGGCTCGATCTCGCGCTGTTGGATGACGCGCAGCAGTTTTGCCTGAGCCTGCGCGGGTAAGGCATGAATGTCATCGAGAAAAATAGTGCCGCGTTCCGCCTCGCGGAATTTTCCTGGAAGGCGCTCCGCGCCGCCCATACCTTTTTCCTGGCCGAATAACACGCTCTCGATGGATGGCTCCGGTATCGCGCCGCAATGGATGGCGACGAACGGCGCGCCGGTGCGCTTGCTCTCGCCATGAACGGCGCGGGCTAGCAACTCCTTGCCGGTTGAAATCTCACCGGTGATGAACACCGGCACATCCGACATTGCCGCCTTTCGCCCGTAATCGACCGCCTGCGCCAGCCCGCGGTCGTGCCCTATCAGATCGTGAAATCCCAATGCGCCTTCGCGGTCGCGCCTGAGGCGGGCGAGTTCACGCGACAGCGTGGACATGCGGATGGCGTTCTTGAGCGCCACGTCCAGCTGCATGGGATCGGCCGGCTTGACGATAAAATCGCTGGCGCCTTCCTTGATGGCCGTCACGGCGGCGGCAGTATCATCGCGCGCGGTGAGGATCAATACCGGGAGGTCGGGACGGTATCTGCGCAATTGCGCCAGCGCTTCAAGGCCGTTCATTTCCGGCATTTCCAGATCGAGCAGCACGGCGCTGATATCGCCAAAATTGCTCTCCCGGACCCGGTTCACCACCTGTCGTCCGTTTTCAGCAACAATGGTTTTATAGCCAAGCTTTTTGCCCAGCATCATGGCGAGCATTTTTCGCTGCACCGGCTCGTCTTCGCCTATAAGGATGGTATCGGCCATAAGGCAATAATAACATTAATAGGACAGTAGCAAAATGAGAATATGGCCGGTAAATTTCCTAATTTGCTACCATCATATTTATCTCAAATTTTAAATAAATTATTAAATACCAGATAATTATATAATTAATTTCTTTTCGAGCAAATTGTCCTCCGCGATATCATAAAAATGAAGGAGAGTTAATGATTATCATCGATACGCAAGCTGCAGAGAAACTGGTTGAGGCGCTGAAGTCGCTGCCGGGTTCGGACGATGAGCGCGCCATACTCTTTCGCCGGATACCGCAAGACGATCCGGAATCGCGGCCGCGCCTGATCACCCACATGCAGCGCCATTTTCCTGACTCGGAACTGTATATCTGCGACGGTGGCGATATCGTTCTCATGGCGCACCGGGCGCCTTTCAGGGAGTGCAAGAAGGCCATATACGAAGCTGCCGTGATGTTCGGTGCCCAGCCGTTGGACAGCATAGGGAATATTTATGACCTCAGCATGGAAGCCGGCGCGCTGTTAACCCTGCTGGAGGAAAAAATTGAAACCCGCCGCAAGGCTGAGGAAGCGGCGCTGGCGCGCCGCTCGCAGGAACAGTCGGCAGCGCAGGCCGCCCACCGGCGCAAACATATACTGGAACAGGATGCCTATCGAAGCGCTGGGCAGATTGCGGCGCAGCGCAACCTGCGCCGCGAACCGTCCCTGATGATAATCGAGGACGATGCCTTCTCGCGCCGCCTGGTCGAAAACGTGCTTGCCAAGGAATATCGCCTGACCGGGCTTGAATCGGCGGAAAATGCACTGTTCACCTATGCCCGCCTGGCGCCCGATCTTTTGTTTCTCGATATCAACCTGCCCGATGTGACCGGCCATGAGCTTCTGGGAAAAATCATGGCGCTCGACCCGGATGCCTATGTTGTCATGCTGTCCGGCAATTCGGACAGGGAAAACGTGATGCAGGCCATGCGGCTCGGCGCCAAGGGCTTTGTCGCCAAGCCATTTACTCGTGAAAAACTGTTTCAATATATCGAGCGCCGCGTGGCGCTCAGAAAGGAGACCGTATGCTGACTGCGCTGCCTAATGCCTTTGGCGAGGTGGGTACGATGAGAGAGGTGTTTCTGGAGACAAAGAAACGCCGGTCGGGGCGGCACCCGCCCCATGTGCTGATCGTGGAGGACGATCCATTGACCCGGCGCGTGGTGGTGGGGATCCTCGGCGAAGCCAATGCCATGATTACTGAAGAGAATGCCCGTGGGGCCGTGGCCAGCTACCTGTTGTATGCGCCGGATATCGTGTTTCTTGACATCGGACTGCCGGACATCAGCGGATTCGATGTGCTGGACCAGATCATGACGATCGACCCCGATGCCTTCGTGATCATGTTCAGCAGTCACGACGATGCGCAGAATATAGGCAAGGCGCTTGCCGCCGGGGCGAAGGGCTTCGTTTCTAAACCCTTCAAGAAAGAGACGCTGAAGAGTTTTATTCAAGGCAGCGCCCTGCATCACCACAAATCCTACGTGTGAGCAACCCGGATGCTTGAGCAAATTTTCATTACCGGCGCGTTGCCCTCCCACATTGTGCAGGGAGAGTATAGCCTCCTGCTGGTAGCGATTTCCTATGTTGTCGCCTCGCTTGGAGCGTTTACGGGACTTACGCTGGCCGGCCGTATCGTTAGCGCAGGCACCCTGCGTGAAAAACGGATACGGCATTGGGCCGGTGCCATAGCGCTGGGCAACGGCATCTGGTCGATGCATTTCCTCGGCATGCTGGCCTACGATACAAATATGGCGCACCGGTACGACCCGTGGCTGACCATTTTCTCCTGTGTGTT
>JAGWLJ010000196.1 GCA_028873275.1 Pseudomonadota bacterium | reverse complement strand
GGAAATCCTCATCCGCTTCGCGGACGGTCAGCCGGCATCCGCCGATGACCAGGCGGCCGCGACGGGCGATCAGGATATGGCTGACCTTGTCATGCACATCTTCCTCGCCGACGAATTTTTCAGTGTTGAATACCTTACGGTACATGATTTCCCGGATGCGGTAATACTGATGCAGCAGAGCACGGTCATTGGTGAACTCATAGACGATAGGCTCCGGCAATCGCGGCGTTCTGCCAAAACGCCTTTGCAGGCTGGCATACATTTCCTCCACCAGCGTTTTCTGCTGGGTGGGTTTTTCATCGTTACGCATGATCGGCTTCGCCATAAAACATTACTCGATAATTACTGACCGGCGCACTCATTAATAGATTTTTAGTAATTAAGCAAGTGGGAAAATTTTTCCTATATTGATGGAATTATAATTGCTTCCTGCTCTTCTGTCCCGTGGAATGTATAAGGAGAAAAATAAAAAGGAAATGTTATTATAAATGTGATCGTTATGTTACTCTGGCCATGGTCTGAAAGCCCTATATCGGGTAATAGCGTTCCGGCACGATAGCGCCTTGGGGGTCGAATATTGCTTCGATTTTCGCAACCAGGGCGAAGAATCCCCGATCAAAGAAGAGGCTATGCGCCTGTAACCCGGGTCTCCGGATCATCGGGGACCATCCGCGCCTTATGGCGCAGCCATTTATGCAGGATGTCCGTGATCTGCTCCTGCCTGAGCGGCTTGTTTAGATAATCGTCCATTCCGACGTTGAGGCATTTCTCGCGGTCGCCGGTCATGGCGTCGGCAGTCAGCGCCACAATGACGGTATGGCGCTCCTGCGCGGCTTCCTCTCCCCGTATCCTGAGCGTCGCCTCGAAACCGTCCATCACCGGCATCTGGCAGTCCATAAAGACGATGTCATAGCGCTCCTCGCGCAGTTTTTCGACGGCCACCTGGCCGTTTTCGGCGTGGAACACTTCACAGCCATGCTTCTGCAGAATCCGGGTGATAAGCATCACATTGACCTTCATGTCCTCCACCACCAGCGCGCGCGCACCGAAGAACATGTCGACCTGCGGCAGGCCGAAACCGGATTTGTCGTGCAGCATGTTGGAGATCATGTGCCGCGTGACCAGCGGCAATTTCCTGTGGCGCTGCCGGGCATCCCATAGCAGCTGGAATGCCGCCTTGAGCTGGTCCGGGTAGAAGGGCTTGACGAAAAAGCCGGAAAATCCCCATTCCTCCAGCCTGCTGCTGGTGACGATGTAATTATGCGCGGTGATTATGAACATGGTGGCGTCAAGCGGTAGGCTGGAGGAGCGAATCCATTCCGACAGCTGCATGCCGCCTGTGCCCTCGGTGCGGTAATCGATCATGGTGAAGTCATACGGCTCGCCGATGCGCGCTTTTTCTTCCAGCATGATCATGGCCTGCGCGGCATCTTTGGCCATGTCACACCGCATGCCCCAGGCATTGGCGTAGTTCCACACGATTTTCCAATTGGGCTCGGAGTAATCGACCAGCAGCATCTTGAGTCCTCTGAGGTCGCATGGCGGGATTTTGTGACTCTCCGCTTCCACCTGCCTGCCGGCATCGACCAGGATGTCGAAATGGAATACCGATCCCTTGCCCAGCGTGCTCCTGACGCCGATCGAGCCTTGCATCATCTCGGTCAGCCGGCGGCAGATGGAAAGCCCAAGCCCGGTGCCGCCGAATTTGCGCGTGGTAGACTCCTCGGCCTGGGAAAATTTGTTGAAAATATAGTCGATCTTGTCGGCCGGAATGCCGATGCCGGTATCCTCCACCTCGAAGAACAGGCGCAGCTTCCCCTCCGCTTCCGGCTTCCAGCCCACCCGGATCAGAACATATCCTTTGCTGGTGAATTTGATGGCGTTGCCGGCGAGGTTCATAATGAGCTGACGCACGCGCACCGGGTCGCCCACCACGCGGCGCGGCAGGTCAGGACTCAGCTCGACCAGCAGCTCGATGGTCTGCTCCTGGCTTCTCAGCAGGAGCAGATCGGTGATTTCCATAATCAGCGTCACCAGGTCGAACTCGACGGGCTCCAGCGCCAGCATGCCGGCCTCGATTTTCGAGAAATCGAGAATGTCGTTGATCACTTCCAGCAAATTCTCGCCGGATTTTTTTATGATTTCGACCCAGCCGCGCTGCTCGGTTCGCAGCTCGGTGTCGAGCAGCAGCCCGGCCATGCCCAGCACGCCGTTCATGGGCGTGCGTATTTCATGGCTCATATTGGCGAGGAAGTCGCTCTTGGCGGCGTTGGCGGTTTCGGCGGCGCGATGCGCCTTCTCCAGCTCGACGCGCCAGCGGCGGATGCTGCCCAGCGCGAAGTACCAGGCGATGCAGATAATAATAACGACCGAAGTCACGGCCGCCAGCGCCGCATAAATATTATTCTCCAAATTAAGCAGGTTTTCGTGCGACGCCTGGCGTATTTTTTCCGCCACCTTCTGCCTGCCGTCGAGATGCGCCTGAGTAAATTTCCGGTATTCCCGTCCGCTCAGGATCTCCGCGGCCTCACTGGCCTTCCCTTCCTCGATCAGGGCGCGGTAGCGCTTATCCAATTCCACCAGCCGATCAGCCGCATCGTCCATCGCGTGCGCCGCCGCCTGCAGATCCTTGTCCGGCAGCGCCGCCATCTCGGCATCAAGCTCGGCCTCCGTGGCGTCGAGATAGCGCCTGTCGAATTCCTCATCGCCGGTGATGGAGATTCCCCGCCCTGCCTGAACGTTGACGCTGTCCATATAGAGAATGGCATCGGCCATCTCGGCGAGCTGCTGGTCTCTGGCGATGGTATGCGTCAGGAAATAATGAATATAGATGCTGTTGGCGCCCATCCACAGCACTACCATAAGCGTCAGCAGCGTCGCCAGCGCCAGCAGCCTGGCAGGAAATACGGAAAGATCGCGATCCGCCACTTGCACGCGCCTACACCGGCGTCACCAGCCGGAGGAATATCGGACCGAAGACGATATGCGCCGCATCGGCTGCACCGCTACTGTAATAGATCTCCACATGCGGTCGGGAAACCAGTCCCAGCACGCATTGGTGCGCCCGTACGCAGCCTAGGTCGGTGGACATGGTCAGCACGTTGTCCTTCGCCGCCGCCGGGCCGATAACGCCGTAATAAGCGTCAAGCCCGCCGGTCAGCACGGCGATTTTGCTGCCGGATAGCTTATCGAGCCGGTCCACCGGCACCAGCTGGCTGATGAGCCTGACGTCTCCCGGCGCCTCGAAGCCCTCCTCCAATATGGCGCTGATATGTTCCGCCTCCGTTTTTGAATCGGGATTAGCCGGATCGAACAGGATGGCCAAAGTGGTTTCGCCGGTGATTTTATTGGCCAGCAGGGGAAGAGTTTTCATGCCGAGCGACAGATCTGCCCGGCTGGTATCCGCTAATGCCGGCGTGGCAAGCAGCCCTGCTATCAGCGCCACCGCCACCGACAACTGAAATAGACATCTTTTTTGCATACTATACCAATTTTCTACAGTATTAATTGCACCTACCCGCTGGAATTGCAATCAAAGGTGGTATATAATGACATCCGGGTTAATTCTTCGCT
>JAGWLJ010000195.1 GCA_028873275.1 Pseudomonadota bacterium | reverse complement strand
GAGAGCCTCGGCCTGGATCTATTACCGGCTGCTGAACCGCCTGAGCGACGTGTCGATCCCGCCGGATACCGGCGATTTCCGGCTGATGAACCGCCGCGTGGTGGACGCGCTTTGCGCCATGCCGTAGCGCATCCGCTTCACGCGCGGGCTGGTGGCGTGGCTGGGCTTCAGGCAGGCCGCCGTCGAGTACACGCGGGAGGCGCGTTATGCCGGCAACACGCATTATCCTTTGCGCGCCATGTTCCGGCTCGCCGGCGAGGGATTGACCAGTTTCTCCACCCGCCCGCTGCAGCTGGCCACCTGGCTGGGGCTTGTCCTGATGCTGTTCAGCCTCATCCTGCTCGCCTATGTGTTCCTCTCGTGGCTGCTGTTCAACACGGTGCGCGGCTGGACGAGCCTCGCCGCCATTTTCCTGATGTCGCAGGCAGTGCAATGGCTGATGCTCGGCATCATCGGCAATTACCTCGCCGTCATTTTCCGCGAGGCCAAGGCGCGGCCGCTCTACCTCGTCGATAAAACGCTCAACCGATGACTATCACCCTCGCCACCTGGAATGTGAATTCGGTCAAGGCGCGCATCGCGCATGTGCTCGACTGGCTGAAGAAAGACAATCCCGACATCGTGCTGCTGCAGGAAACCAAATGCACCGACGATGCCTTTCCAAGAATGGAAATCGAAGACCTGGGCTACAACCTCGCCCTGTTCGGCGAGAAGACCTACAACGGCGTCGCCATCCTCTCCAAATTCCCGCTGGACGACGTCACGCGCGGCCTGCCCGGCGATGATGGCGATTCACAGGCGAGATACATCGAGGCGGTAGTCAGCCTGCCCGGGGAAAGCATCCGCATCGCCTCCGTCTATGTCCCCAACGGGCAGGATGCAGGTTCCGAAAAATTTCAATACAAGCTGCGCTTCTTAGACCGCCTGCGCGCACACCTTGAAACGCTTCTCACTTATGACGAAATGCTGGCCGTAGGCGGCGATTATAATATCGCGCCGGAAGACGCCGACGTGCACGACCCGAAGGCGTGGGAAGGATCGGTGCTGACGCATGAAGAGGTACGCAAGCGGCTCCGCAGCATCCTGTATCAGGGGATGTGCGATGCGTTTCAGGTCTCGGGCGGTGCCGATTCCCGTTACACCTGGTGGGATTACCGGGGTAACGCCCTTGCTAAAGACGATGGCCTGCGCATCGACCATGTGCTGCTCTCGCCGCAGGCGGCCGATGCCTTAAGTGGTTTCCGCATCGAAAAAAATATCCGTGCGCTGGATAAAGCTTCCGACCATGCGCCTGTAATCATCCAATTAAATATATAAATTCAAATCCGAGCGAAGAACCGCTTCAAGCGAGGATTTGTCAAATTTCCCAAATCAAATCGCAGCGCAGCGAGATTTGATTTGATAGAGTCACCATCCTTTAGGCACGTTGCCCGCCGCCACCTTCACCTGATTGCGGCCGCTGTGCTTGGCCGCGTAGAGCGCCTCGTCGGCGCGCTTCAGAAGATTTTCGGGCGAGTCGCCGTCGGGATGGAGGCTGGCGATGCCGATGGAGATGGTTTTCTTGATGGTCTCGCCGGCCGCATTAATTTTAAAATCGGCCTTCTCGACGATATCGCGCATACGGTTTCCGGCGCCCACCGCCGCCTGCGGGTCGGTCTCCGGCATCAGCATGACGAACTCCTCGCCGCCGAACCGCGCCGCAAGATCGGTCGAACGCATGGCGTGAATAATCAGCTCGGCCAGCCGCTTCAGCACCATATCGCCGGCGTCGTGGCCGTGCGTGTCGTTGACCTGCTTGAAATGATCCATGTCCATGATCATGATGGCGAGCGGCTTTTTGTTTTTCAGCGCCTGCGTCACCATGTTGCCAAGGTGAGTGTTGAGGTAGTGGCGGTTATAGAGACCGGTGAGTCCGTCGGTAATCGCCATCGAGATGCTTTTCTGGTAGTTCGATTTCAGCGCCTCCTGGAACCGCTTGCGCCGCACCTGTGTGCGCAGCCGCGCGGTGAGCTCGTTCTTGTCCACCGGCACGGTGAGGTAATCGTTGATCCCCATCTCGAGCGCCTTCAGCATGATGCGCTGGTCGTCCTCGTCGACGAAGACGAGAATCGGCACGGCGCGCGTCTTTTCATGGCTTTTGATCTGCGAGGCAAGCCGAAGCCCGTCGACGCCGGAAAGCAGCGTGCTGATGAGAATCGCATCGAAATCTCCTTCCGTCGCCTTGGCCAGCACCCCTTCCGGATTGGGATCCTCCAGCCATTCGATGGCGTAGGTCTTGCCGAGGCGCTCGACGATCTGCTTGCCCTGCACGTTGTCGTCCTCGACCAGCAGCACGCGCGCGCCCGACACATCGGAGGTGAAGACGTTTCCTTCGCCGGTCTCAACGCCCATTTCCATGCCGGTTTTTTCGCGCAGGCGGAGTTCATCCAGCAGCGTCTTGATGCGCACCAGCGATTTGACGCGCGCGAACAGCGCCATGTCGTTGATCGGCTTGGTGAGGAAATCGTCGGCGCCGGCTTCCAGCCCTTTCAGGCGGTCGGACTTTTCGGAAAGCGCCGTCACCATCACCACCGGGATGTGCGATAGCTCGCCGTCCTCCTTTAGTTTCTTGCAGGTCTCGAAACCGTCCATGCCCGGCATCATGACGTCGAGCAGAATGAGGTCGGGCTTGTGCTCCTTGGCGACTTTCAGCGCCTCGAAGCCGTCCTTGGCGGTCAGCACGTCGTAATATTCGCTGGCGAGCTTGGCTTCGAGCAGTTTTATGTTGGCCGGTATGTCGTCGACGACCAGTATCTGGGCGGTCACACCACCTCCTCCTCGCCCAGGAACTTCCGCACCGTGTTGAGGAACGGAACGATGGAAATGGGCTTGGAGATATACGCCTCGCAGCCGGCGGAAAGAATTTTTTCCTCGTCGTCCTTCATGGCGAATGCGGTGACGGCGATGATGGGAATGTTGCGGATGTCGTCGTCGGATTTGAGGCGGCGCATCACGTCGAGCCCGGAGATTTCCGGAAGCTGGATGTCCATCAGGATGAGGTCGGGATGCTCGCTTTTGGTGAGCGACACCGCCTCGCCACCTTCTTTGGTTTCGATGGTCTCGTAGCCGTGCGCCGTGAGCAGGTCACGGAACAGCTTGAGATTGAGGTCGTTATCCTCAACGATGAGTATCCGTTTTTTCATGACTCCCGGGTAGCGTTGCGGTAGTTTTTTAGTGGTTGATTCCCAGAATCAACGCCATTGTATGCACCCAATCCTTAAAATACTGTTTATACGGGGCTGATTTTTATGGCCGTCGAGCTTGATACCGAAAACCTCCATCCCGCCACGGTACTGATGATCGAGGCTCTGCACTGGCTGCATGAGCGCTATGCCGCGGAAAACGTACTGGATATGGGCTGCGGCGGCGGCGTGCTTTCGGCGCTTTCGGCCAGCATCTGGGATGCGCGCGTGCTGGCGGCGGATATATCCCCAAAAGCGGTTGAAGATACCTCAATGAATATCGCGTCACACGGGCTGGATGGGCGCGTGACCGTGGTGCAAAGCGACGGGTTTTTAAGCCCGGAAATCGCCGCACGCACGCCTT
>JAGWLJ010000004.1 GCA_028873275.1 Pseudomonadota bacterium | reverse complement strand
CAGCCGGCCAGCAGAAATAAGCTCAAAATAACCAGTGTATTACGCATGGCCGCACCATAATCCTTTTTGCCGCATTGTCGAGTGCGCTTTCAAAAAAAATTGCTTTCCTCGCCGTTTGCCCGTATAAGGCCGCCCAATCGTCAACTTCCGGAGACATCATCATGGCCACGCAGCGCACCTTTTCGATCATCAAGCCCGACGCCACCGCGCGCAACCTGACGGGCAAGATCAATGCCAAGTTCGAGGAACAGGGTCTGCGCGTCGTCGCGCAGAAGCGCATGCGCCTGTCGCGCCTGCAGGCTCGCGAGTTCTACATCGTGCACAAGGACCGCCCGTTCTATGACGAACTGGTCGAATATATGGTGTCCGGCCCGGTGGTGGTGCAGGTGCTGGAAGGCGACAACGCCGTCCTCAAAAACCGCGAAATCATGGGCGCCACCGACCCGGCCAAGGCGGCCCCCGGCACCATCCGCAAGGAATTCGGCGTCGATGTAGGCCAGAACTCCGTGCACGGCTCCGATTCCTCGGAGAATGCCGCTACGGAGATCGCGTTTTTCTTCAGCGGGATTGAAATCGTCGGCTGATGCTTAGCGGGCGACAGCGGCCGCGTCGGCCGGCTCGATACCCATCCACTGGAAATGAATCTCACCCCGCAGCGGAGCGGCGACATTTTTGCCGGCGGCCGGCTCACCGGTCGCGTGGCGCAGGCTGAAGCGGGTAATCTTGCAGGCGCCGGGAAGCTCTTCGTCCATGGCGGCCAGCAATCCGTAAGCATCCTCTTCTGAAGGCGCGACGAAGCTCACCTCGGCATCGCTGAAAACGATGCGGTAGCTGGCGCGGCGGTATCCGGCGTCCCTACCGGTGGCAAGCGGCGACATAGCCAGATGCAGGCCGCTCAGATGATAGCGGTCCTTGAATGTCCGGAAAGCGTCCTTGACCATTTCGCGGTTGGCATAGGTGCCGCCGTTTTTGCGTAACACCTCGTGGTAGAGCGTTTCATCGCGGGCCTTGTCATACTTGGCGCGCAGCGAATCGGCAGCGCTGGCCAGCGCGTCCACCTTGTTTTCCAGCACCTCGCTGTGCTGGCGGTAATCATCGTAGCTCGCGCTCAGGTGCCACAGCGCCCACAGCAGCATGACGAGGATGGCGGCAAATCCGACGCTTTCCTTTGCCAGGAGACGGGTCAGCTTTTCCTGCTTTGTCATGGCGTTTTCTCCGCTGCCAGCGGCGCCTGCGACGTAGGCTGCCGGATAGCCAGGTCCATTTCCAGAGGCGCATTGGCGTCGTTCCTGGCCGACGGGTCGTCGCTGAAGGTCAGGTCAAGCCGCTCGCTGCCCGAGAAGCCGCTGGGCAGCTTTACATACGCCACTTCGTCGCCGCTGAACGCCGCGCCAACCTCGGCCAGCACTTGCTTGGACATGCTCTCGAACTGATCGGCGCTCTGGCCCCCCGGCGCCTGCAATGTCAGCGTCAGCACGGTCGCCGGCGGCTGCTTGCCCTTGCCGGCATCGAGCGACCAGTCGACGGCTTTCAGCGTCACCGGCGGTTTTATCGCCGCCGAGGCTTTGGCGATCGCCGGGGCGGGCGCCAGCTTTTCCTTCTGCATCTGCTGGAACAGCTCGATCATGTCGCCGGCTTTCTCAACATCGAGATCGGATTGGCGTATCTCGGCGCGCAACTGGCCCAGGCTTTTCTCATGCTGCGTTTCGGCGGCGCTCAATTCGGCGTCTTTGGCGGAGATGGCGTAGGTCGTATAACCCAGGCCCAACGCGTACATCGCCATGCCGGAGGCAATGCCCAGCGCGGCGGCGCGCTGCATGCGGATCAGCCGGTACAGCCGATCGGCGCGGGCGAACTGCGGCAGCGACAGGCGCAGAACGTGCCTGGCGCTGAGGCCGATGGCCGCCGCCAGGAACACATCGCCGAATTGATCGGTCGGCTGCGTCGCCCCGACGATGTTCAGGTAGCCGGCCGCCTCGTGCGGCGTCAGCAGGCGCAGGGCGCTGGCTTTGAAGCGGGAGCCGTCGATCAGCGGCTTCAGGGCCGCCGAGGCGATGATATAAATATTGAGGCCGTCCTGCGGGTTGAAGTCGAGCCGACGCATGTAATCCATCGTATTCTGGATTTCCTGTTCGATATTGCCGGCGATCACTTCCGGCGTCGATTCGCCGATCGGCTGCGCCATGCGCGTGAAAGCCAGGTGCCCGTTCCTGAGAATGACCTGGCGGAAGCCGCCGGCCTTGTTGTGGCTGACCAGGAACGTCCATTGCGGCCGCCCCTTGCCTTCCGGCAGAATGCCCATGCCGCGTTCCAGGTCGCGCACGATACGCTCGGCCTCCACCGGCACGGCATAAATGCCGTCCAGGCGGTTGGGCAGCTCGGCGACGAAGTCGAGCCAAGCCGAAAGCTCCGGCGTTTTGTCCAGGGCAACGATCAGGAAATTCCAATCGCGGCGGCCCTGCGCCTCGCGCCCAAGCAGCAGCGCGCTCTTGATCCCGGTGCCCGCGAAATCACGCTCCAGCCGGCGGCGGATCAGCTTCTGCACGGAAAGCGAGCTGACTGGCGGCAGCGTCTGCTGCATGTAAGACTGGTCCATGGTGTCGATCACCAACAGCAGCGGCGCGCGCGCGTCGGCGGCGAACCTCTCGCGCATTTCCTTCAGGTTCTGCGGGCTGGCGTCGGCGAAGAACTGGCGGCTGCACACCTTGCCGCCCTTGATGTGGATAAGGATGGCGCCTTCGTCGCCGATGAACAGCACGAAACAGGCCGACATGGCGCTGGCCAGTTTCTTCTTCGCTTCGCTTAAGGATTTCAGGGAGAGAGCCATGCGCCGCGCTTCCATTTCCTAAAACGCCATGCGGCTGAATGATTCATAGAGCGGGCCGAACACCGCCGCAATCACCCAGAAGATCAGCACGCCCATCACGGCAGTCAGCGCCGGCTGGATGGCGCCGATCAGCGCGCTCACCGAATCGTTGACCTCGCGGTCGTAGAAGAAGTTGATGTTCTCCAGCGCCTCTTTCATGTTGCCGCTGTCCTCCCCCACCTTGAACATGCGGGTGACGAGCGTGGGAAACTGGTTGGAGAGCCTGAGCGACGAGGTGAGCGGGTTGCCCTCGATGACGTTGGCGCGCGCCAGCTCGACCGCCGCCTGCAGCGCCCGGTTGCGCATGACGCCCTGCGCCGTGGCCAGCGCGTCGAGCACGTCGATGCCGCTGGTGAACATCACCGAGAAGAAATGGGTGAAACGCGCCATGTCGATCTTGCGGATAGTCGGGCCGATCAGCGGCAGGCGCAGCATCAGCTCATCCACGCCGTAGGCGAACGGCTCGGAAAAGCGCCGCCCGGCCATGAGCAGCGCCGCAGCCAAGGCAGGAATGCCGAGGATCAGGACCCAGTCGTGCTGCACGGCGCGGGAGACGGCGATCAGCGCGCGCGTATGCAGCGGCAGCCCGAAGCCCTGCGACTGGATAAAATCGACCAGCCGCGGCACCACGAAGGCCATCATGATGGCGATCACGCCGGCCAGCGCCAGCAGCAGCACCAGCGGGTAGCGGACCGCGATGCGGATCTTGCGGCGGATATCGGCCGACCATTTGAGGTGCGCCGCCAGATGCGCGAAGGCTTCCGCCAGATTGCCCGTCTTCTCGCCGGTGGCGACAAGCCCGGTGAATACTTCGTCGAACACGCGCGGATAAGCCGCCATCGCCCGCGACAGCATCTCCCCATTCCTGACCGATTCCGAAACGCCGGTCAGCACGTCGCGCAGGCGCGACGATTCGGTGGAATCGCGCACGTCGGCCAGCGCCTCGTGCAACGGCACGCCGGCGCGAATCAGCTGCTCAAGATGCACGCACAGCACGATCAGGCTGTCCAGCGGGATGCGGCCGAACCATGACGGACGCCGGATCTTGTCCTCGCGGGCGGAGATGAGATCGAGCCCGATGCGCTTGAGGCGCGTTTCAAGATCGGCCTCGTTGTCGGCCGCCACCGTTCCGCGGATTTTGCGCCCCTTGTCGTCAATGGCGGAGTAGCGGTACGGAGGCATGTCAGAGCCTGTCCGTCATGTCGAGGACCTCGGCCAGCTCACCTAAGGAGATGTCGCCGGCCAGCACCTTGTGGATGCCGTCCTGCTGCATGGTGACGAAGCCGGAGGCCAGCGCATGCTTCATCATGACGCTGCGCGGGGCCTGGGCGGAGATCAGCTCGTCCATGGCCTTGTCGATGCGCAGAATCTCGGCGATGGCGATGCGGCCCTTATGGCCTTTGTTGCATTTTTCGCAGCCGCCGGCGTCATAAATTTTTGGCGGCTTCGCCGGATCCACTCCGAGCATGCGGCATTCCTCTTCCGTCGCCGTGCGCTGGCGCCGGCAGTGCGGGCAGAGGCGGCGCGCCAGCCGCTGCGCCAGGCAGCCGATCAGCGCGCCGGCCAGCAGATGCGACGGCACGCCGATATCGGCCAGGCGCGGAATGGCCCCCAGCGCGTCGTTGGAATGCAGGGTCGTATAGACCTGGTGGCCGGTCAGCGCGGCGCGCACCGCCATCAGCGCCGTGTCCTCGTCGCGCACCTCGCCTACGAAGATGATGTCGGGGTCCTGACGCATCAGCGACTTGATGCCGTTTAAAAAATCGAGCCCGGTGCCTTCGCGCACGCTGCTCTGGCGGATCAGCGGCAGCTGGTATTCCACCGGGTCCTCCAGCGTCATGATGTTGGTGCCGATGTGGTTGATGTAATTCAGGATGGAATACAGCGTCGTCGTCTTGCCGCTGCCGGTCGGGCCGGTGACGACGATGATGCCTTCCGGTCGCCGGATCAGCTTCTTGAGAATATCGACATTGTGCTCGGAGAAGCCCAGCTCTTCGAGCGGCACCAGCGATTTGGCCTTGTCGAGGAGGCGCATGACGATGTTCTCGCCGTGCACGGTCGGTTGCGTGGCGACGCGGAAATCCACCTCGCGGCCGAGCACCGTATAGGTAATGCGGCCGTCCTGCGGATTGCGCGACTCGGCGATGTTCATGCCGGCCATGATCTTGATGCGCACCGCCATGGCTGACCAGTAATCGCGGTGGAAGGAACGCACCTGCACCAGCTGCCCGTCGATGCGGTAGCGCAGGCGCAGGAAGGTGCCCTCCGGCTCGAAATGAATGTCGGACGCACCCTGCTTGATGGCGTCGACCAGCAGCGCGTTGACCAGGCGCACGGTGGGGTTGACGTAGCCTTCCTGGCGGCCGTCGAGCTTGCTGGAATTGTCGCGTATGCCGGTTTCGATTTCCTTGAGGATGCCGTCGACCGAAATCTCGTAATCGTAATATTGGTCGATCAGCTCGGAGATTTCCGAATCGGTGCAGTAGATGGGGACGATACGCGTGCTCTTGGGCATGTGGCGGCGCACCTGATCGATGGCCAGCACGTTGTAAACGTCGGCCATGGCCAGATGCAGCGTGCCCTTGTGAAAGCTGACCGGGATAACCTTGTGGCGGGCGGCCACCTCCTTGGGAATGCGGCGCACCACCGTCGAGTCGAGCATGGTCGACTTGGGATCGAATTTCTCGATGCCGGAAGATTCCGCCAGCACCTCGCCCAGCGCGCTCTCGGTGATGAAGCCCATCTCGACCATGATGGCGCCGATCAGCTTCTTGCTGGTTTTCTGCTCGGTCAGCGCGATCTGCAACTGGTCGGGCGAGATCAGGCCCAGGCGCACCAGCTTCTCGCCCAGCGCCAGGGGCCGGGCCAGCGACGGGCCGTCCGCCGGCGCCGTTTCGGGCACCGCGGTCGACGAGGAGGCCGGAGTATCGGCCGGGGCACCTGGCTGGGTCGACATGACGATCCGTGCAAAAGTTGACCTGCGCCCACACGTATGGGCACCCTGACATTTTTAGCGAAAAAAGATTGATTTAAAGTTAACTTCTTGAACATACATAGATTTTTAACCAATCTGGCGCCGCATTGATGGCTTTTTTATGCCGCCGCGGGCAAAAAGGGCGGGATATTGATTGCTCTTTCCCCTTATGATGGCCGGCTTATGCTTCCCCTCCCCCAGAATGGCCTACCCATTGAATATCCTGCCAAATGGCTGCTGATGCTCGATGTCGACGGCACGCTGCTGGAAGTCGCCTCCCGCCCGGATGCCGTGCTCGTGCCCTTTCAGCTCAAAGAGACATTACTTAAGCTCTGCCAGCTGCTGTCCGGCGCGGTGGTGCTGGTCAGCGGCCGCAGCGTGGCCGATCTCGACCGACTGTTCGCGCCGCTGCGCCTGCCCGCCATCGGATTGCATGGCGGCGAGGAAAGGCTGGGCAGCCGCACCATTCGCCGCGCCATTCCCTGCATACGGGACATATTGCGCCAACTGGCCGAAGAGTGCCGTCGCTGCGCCGCCGAGTTCCCACGCGTGCTGGTGGAGGAAAAACCCCTCTCGGTCGCCCTGCATTACCGCCTCAATCCCGATGCCGGTCCGGCGGTCTGCGCCAGAGCCGAAGCGCTGGCGGCAGCGCGGCAGTGGACGCTGCTGCACGGCCGCATGGTCTGTGAAATCCAGCCGCCCGGTTTCGATAAAGCCTCAGCCATCCGCAGACTGTGCGGCTTGCGCCAGTTCGCCGGGCGCAAGCCCGTGTTCGCCGGCGACGACACGACAGACGCCCCAGCGCTGGAAGCCGTGCGCGATATGGGCGGCTACGCAGTGATGGTTGGCAAGGCGCTCAATCTCCAGGACGGCATGCTGCATGCCGACAATCCGACGCAGCTGCAACGCTGGCTGGCGGCGCTGGCGGCATACAGCAGCACACAGGCTTATTCTCGGCCGCTGCACCGGCCTGCGCAACGCGAGATCCGGCCAGCGCGGCTGGTGGTCATCTCCAACCGCGTATCGGCGCCCAGAACGCACAAGGCCAGCGCCGGCGGGCTGGCCGTGGCGATGAGCGCACTGCTCGCCGAGCATGGCGGGATATGGCTGGGCTGGAGCGGCAAGACCGCCGACGCGCCGCAGACGCACACCCTGATGCAGGGCCGGATAGCCACGATCGTCCAGGATTTGTCGCCCGGAGAACACGAGGCGTTTTATATGCGCTTCTGCAACGCCACGCTGTGGCCACTCCTGCATTACAATATCGGCCTGTCCGATTTCGACCGCTCGGCCTGGGAGGCCTATATCGCCGTCAACCGGCGCTATGCCGAGCTGGTCGCCTCCATCCTGCAGCCCGACGACCTGATATGGGTGCATGATTTCCATTTCCTGCCGCTGGCAGCCGAGCTGCGCCGGCTGGGCGTGACCAACCGCATCGGATTTTTCCTGCATACGCCGTTTCCCGCCCGCGAGGTGCTGCTCACCCTGCCGGTACACAAAGAACTGGTGGCGGCGCTCTACGCCTACGATGTCGCCGGATTCCAGACCCGCCGCGACCTGGAGGCGTTCCGCGATTACGCGGGACCGGAAAACCTGCGCGCCCAGGCCGATGCATTCGCCCGCCCGGACACACTGTTCGCGCATTTTCCCATCGGCATCCAGACGCATCGCTTCGCCCGCGCCGCGCGCAAATCGCTGACGACGCCCGACGCCGAGGATCTACAAGCCAGCCTGAGTGGGCGGCAGCTGATCCTGGGCGTCGACCGGCTGGACTACAGCAAGGGCATCGTCCAGCGGCTCAAGGCCATCGGCGACCTGCTGGACCGCGACGGCAAGTGGCAAAAACAATTCACCTTCCTGCAGATCTCGCCGCCGACACGCGAAGGCCTGCAGCAATACGAGCAGCTTCGCGCCGAGGTGGAATCGCTGGTCGGGCATATCAACGGCAAGTTCACCCATATCGACTGGGTGCCCATCCGCTTTCTGGCGCGCGGCATGCGCCGCGACCTGCTGGCGGCGTTTTACCGGCTGGCGCGCATCGGCCTCGTTACGCCCCTGCGCGACGGCATGAACCTGATCGCCAAGGAGTTCGTCGCCGCGCAGGATCCGGAAGACCCGGGCGTGCTGGTGCTGTCGAGCTTCGCCGGCGCCGCCGAGGAACTGCAGCAGGCGCTACTGGTCAATCCCTACGATACGCATGAAATCGCCGACACCGTCGAGCGGGCGCTCACCATGCCGCTCAAGGAACGCCAGGACCGCTGGCGCGCCATGTTCGACGTCATCTCCAGGCAGACGCTCGAAAAATGGTATCAGGATTATATGGAAGCACTGGCGGGCACTCCCTGATCCCCTCCCCCGCTATGCGGGAGAGGGAACATTACACCATCGCCTTCACATAACTCCCGGGGGCGGGTTCGATGGGTTTGAGCTTGCCAGCGCCGGGCTTGCGGGCAGGGATTTTAGGGCCGGCGAAGGGCTTCTGCCAGTCATTGGCGTCCGGCCACCAAGAGCCGGGGATTTCCCTGGCGGTTTCAAACCATTTCTCCGGTGATTTGGGCAGTTTTTTGCTGTCGCTCACCCAATGGCTGTATTTCTTTTTGGCCGGCGGGTTGACCACTCCGGCGATATGGCCGGAGGCGGCCAGCACGAAGCGGGTGGGGCCGCTATACACCTGCGTGGCGGCGTAGGTCGATTTCCACGGCGCGATGTGGTCTTCGCGCGTCGAAAGAATATAACTCGGCGTGGTAATGGTGGAAAGGTCGATGGGCACGCCGGCGATGGTCAGCGCGCCGGGTTTCACCAGCAGGTTTTTCTGGTACATGTTGCGCAGGTAGAAGCTGTGCATGGCGGCGGGCATGCGCGTCGAATCGGCGTTCCAGTAAAGCAGGTCGAATGGGAACGGGTCTTTGCCCAGCAGGTAATTATTGACCACGAACGACCAGATGAGGTCGTTGGCGCGCAGCATGTTGAAGGTGACGGCCATCTCGGTGCCGTCGAGATAGCCTTTCTCCGACATACGCGCCTCGAGCATCTTGAGCTGCTCTTCATCGATGAATACCGACAGTTCGCCGGCCTCGGCAAAGTCGATCATGGTGGTGAGATACACCACCGACTTGACGCGCTTCTGCTGTTTTTTAGCGTGCAGCCAGGCCAGCGTCACCGCCGTCAGCGTGCCGCCCAGGCAATAGGCCATGATGCTGACTTCCGTCTCACCGGTAGCCTGTTCGATGGCGTCGAGCGCCGCCAACGGGCCTTCGATCATATAATCATCGAAGGTTTTCTTGCTCAGGCGCTCATCGGGGTTGACCCAGGAGATGATGAACACCGTGTGTCCCTGATCGACCATCCATTTAACGCAGCTGTTTTCCGCCTGCAGGTCGAGAATGTAATACTTGTTGATCCAGGCCGGGATGATCAGCAGCGGCGTTTTATAGACCTCTTTAGTCGTCGGCTCATACTGAATCAGTTGCATCAGGTCGTTCTGGTAAATCACCTTGCCCGGGGTCGTCGCCAGGTTCTTTCCGACTCTGAAGGCGTTGAAATCGGTCATGCTGATCTTGCCGCGCTCAAGATCCTCCAGCATGTGCTCCAGCCCCTTGACCAGGTTCTCGCCGTTGCTGGCGATGGTGGCCTTGAGCACCTCCGGGTTGGTCATCAGGAAATTGCTGGGCGAGAGGGCGTCGACGAACTGGCGCGTATAGAAATCGACCTTGCGGGCGGTGTGCTGGTCGAGGCCGCCGGAGGCGTCGGTCACCGCGTGCTGCATCCAGCGCGCCGACAGCAGGTAGGACTGTTTCAGGAAATCGAATACGGCGTTTTCCTCCCAGGCTTTATCCTTGAAACGCTTGTCGCGTGGCTCGGGGGAGATTACCGGCTGGCCGTTATCGTCGCCGATCAGGCGCTGCGCCGTGTTCTGCCACAGATGCAGATAATCCTCCCACAGCCGAAACTGGCGCTCCCACAGGCGAATGGGATCGCTGGCCAGCCGCGTCAGCAGCTCCGAAAACGCGCTGCCGATATTGAGCGGATCGTAGGGAAGATTAGGAAGGTCCTGCGTCTGCCGCGCCAGGAACTCATGCATGATGACCTGGCATTTCTCCGCCGCCTTGCCCATGTTCTGCGCGAAGGTCGAGGCATCAGGCATGGAGTCCGGGGCGGCGCTGGAATGGCTCATAAGCAAGGCTCATTTTACAGAAAATAGGTAATTGCGCAATGGCTGCCGCTACGCTATATATTCCTGTAGTCACAGTCAGCTAAACAGTTTCGACTGGCTCGTGCAACCGGTAATTGAATGACGCTGCATACTTCCTCCCCCAGACACCTCCGTGCCTGCCTGCTGCTGAGCCTTTCCTGTATCGCCCTGCTTTCCGGCTGCGACTGGCTGGGCATCAAGAATCCCTTCGGTGACGATCGCAAGGGGCAACAGGTCGTCGGCCCGCGCCGCCCGCCACTGCTCAATCCCACCGCCGCACCCATGCAGGCGCCGGTTTCTGCTGTCCCGCCTGCAGCTCCAATTCCGGCAGCCGCACCGGGGGATATCTCCGCGCCGCCGCCGCGCCCGCAGGCTTCGGTCGATAACGACCCCTATGATTATTACGACAATGCCGGCCATGCCGCTTCCAAAGCCAGCCCTGCTCCTGCTGTAACCGCGCCTGTTGCAGCCCCCCCTGCGCCGCTCGTTCGCCCGGCTGGTTTCTCTGATGCCTCGGTGCGCAAGCCCCTCCCCGGCAATGCCTATGCCTCCGTCCCGGCGCAAGCGGAACCGGAGGATGACGCGCAGGCGGACGGCGAACCCGCCGCAGCAGAAGAAAGCAGCAGCGGCGCCGCCGTGCCGCACGGCGTGCTCTCCTGGTTCAAGCAGCAATTGGGCATGGAAAAGCCCAGCGCGGCGGCGGATGCCACCGACGCGAACACGCCTTATCCGTCTTTGTCTTCGGTGCCGCCGACGCCGCAGCAATTCGACACGATCAAGATCAACCAGGCCGGTCAGCTGCACGAGCTGCAGCAGGACCGTGCTGCCGCCCAGCAGGACAAGCAGGCGCTGGACAGCGAGCCATCGTCGCAGAAATCTTCGCAACCCGCCGCAGCCTCCGCCGGCAACGCCTCTCAGGACAACCCGCCGGTATTGCTCGGACATGTCTCCGCGCCGGATACGCTGTCGCCCGCAGCAGACAAGACGCCCGCGCCGATGGATCATGCGCTGGATGACCAGTCTCTGCGCAACGCTTCGGCGCCGGATGCCACGGCTCAGCCGGCGGTAACGCCGCTGCTTTCGCAGCCGGCCGCGCCGCAACCCGCAGACGCCGGCCAATAATGAGTTCCGTATGAACGATGAGTTTTACCGCATCCAGCGGCTCCCTCCCTACGTATTTGCCGAAGTCAACAAGATGAAGGCGGCGGCGCGCGCCAAAGGCCACGACATCATCGATTTCGGCATGGGCAACCCCGATTCGCCCGCACCGGCGCATGTGGTGGAAAAGCTGCGCGAGACGCTCAAGGACCCCAAGGTGCACCGCTATTCGCTGTCACGCGGCATCCAGGGGCTGCGCAAGGCGCAGGCAGCCTATTACCAGCGGCGCTTCGGGGTCGAACTCGATCCCGAGTCGGAGATCGTCGTCACCATCGGCTCCAAGGAAGGGCTGGCCAACATGGCGCAGGCCATCACCGGCCCGGGCGACGCCTTCATCGTGCCCGATCCCAGCTATCCCATCCATGTCTGGGGTTTTGTGATCGCCGGGGCGGAGGTGCTGTCCATCCCCAACCAGCCGGGAGATTTGTTCTTTTCCGCGCTGAAGAAAACTATCGAAACTGCGCCGCGCCGCCCGGTGGCGCTGGTGGTCAATTACCCCTGCAACCCCACCGCCGCTTCAGCGGACCTGGCCTTTTACGAGCAGGTGATCGACGTCTGCCGCCATTACGGCATCTATGTGCTTTCCGACCTGGCGTATTGCGAACTGTATTACGACGGCAACCCGCCGCCCTCCATCCTGCAGGTCAAGGGCGCCAAGGATATCGCCGCCGAATTCACCACCATGAGCAAGACTTATTCGATGGCCGGCTGGCGCATCGGCTACGCCGTGGGCAATAAAACGCTGATCGCCGCGCTGACCAAGATCAAATCCTATCTCGATTACGGCACCTTCCTGCCGGTACAGGTGGCGGCGGCGGCGGCGCTGAACGGTCCGCAGGATTACGTGACGAAGCTGCGCGCCATGTACAAGGAGCGCCGCGATATCCTGGCCGATGGGCTGTGTGAGGCCGGCTGGCCGGTGGAAAAGCCTGCCGCCTCGATGTTCCTGTGGGCGCCGCTGCCGGAAGCCTATCGCTCGCTTGGCTGCCTCGAATTTTCCAAGCTGCTGCTGCAGCATGCTGATGTGGCAGTCGCCCCCGGCATCGGCTTCGGACCTGGCGGCGAAGGCTACGTGCGCATCGCCCTGGTCGAGAACAAGCAGCGCATCCGCCAAGCGGTCAAAAATATCAAGCGTTTCCTGTCAGCCGACGCACAGAAACAGATCCGCGCCATGGAGAAGGCAGGATGAGTTCGCCGCTCCGCATCGGCATCGCAGGGCTGGGCACCGTCGGTTGCGGCACGCTTGGCATTTTCCGCCATCAGCCGGAGTTGCTGGCCAGCCGCTGCGGGCGGGTGATCGAGATTGCCGGCATCTCGGCGAAAAATAAGAACAAGAAACGCGACAGCGATATCAAGGGGCTGCCCTGGTTCGACACGCCGCTGGCCATGATAGACAAGGTCGACGTCATCGTCGAGCTGATCGGTGGCGACGGGGGCATGGCACGGCAGCTGGTGGAAACGGCGCTGCGCAACGGCAAATCGGTGGTCACCGCCAACAAGGCCCTGATCGCCCATCACGGCATCGAACTGGCCAGGCTGGCCGAAAAAAGGAATGTCGTGCTGGCTTTCGAGGCGGCGGTGGCGGGCGGCATCCCCATCATCAAGGCGCTGCGCGACGGGCTGGCGGCCAACCGCTTCCGCCGCGTTATCGGCATTCTGAATGGCACCTGCAATTACATCCTGACCTCGATGCGCGAGTATCACACCAGCTTCGGCGAGGCGCTCAAGGAAGCGCAGAAGCTGGGTTATGCCGAAGCCGAGCCCAGCTTCGACGTCGACGGCATCGATACGGCACACAAACTGGCCATCCTCGCCGGCCTCGCCTATGGCACCGCGCCGGCTATCGACAAGGTGTATGTCGAAGGCATTCGCCGCATCTCCCTGCGTGACATGGAATTCGCCGCCGAGCTGGGATATACGATCAAGCTGCTGGGCATCGCGGCGGAAACGGAACAAGGCATATTGCAGCGCGTGCATCCCTGCATGGTGGCGGCCAATTCGCCGCTGGGGGCAGTACACGGCGTCTATAACGGCATACTGGCCGAGGGCGACAGCGTCGGCACGGTATTCTTCGAGGGCCGCGGCGCCGGGGCGGGCCCCACCGCCTCCTCGGTGGTGGCCGATATTATGGATATCGCTCGCGGCGTTGCCTATAAACCTTTCACCCTGCCGGTGGAAAACCTGGCCAGTCTTTCTTTCTCCGGCATGGAGAATTTATGCTGTTCCTATTATCTGCGCCTGAGCGTCACCGACCGGCCGGGCGTGCTGGCCGAGGTGACCGGTATTCTCAAGGATGAGCAGATTTCGCTGCGCTCCTTCCTACAGCATTCGCATCAGCCCGGCGAGACGGTGCAGATCGTGCTGACGACGCATGAGACGAAGGAATCGGCCATGAAAAAAGCCATGACCGCTATCGGCAAACTGGAGAGTGTCAAGGAACCGCCGCATATGATAAGGATAGAAAATCTATGAGCACTGCCGTGAAGAAAAAACCCTCAGCCAAGCAGACCTCCTTCTGGTCCGACCGCAACTTCGCGCTGGAGGCGGTGCGCGTCACCGAGGCGGCGGCGCTGGCCAGCGCGCGCTGGATGGGCCGCGGCAAGGAAAAAGAGGCGGACCGCGCCGCCGTCAACGCCATGCGGGAGGCGCTCAATGGGCTGGCCATCGACGGCACGGTGGTGATCGGCGAAGGTGAACGCGACAAGGCGCCCATGCTCTATATCGGCGAAAAGGTGGGCAATAACGCCCACGGCGGCCCGCAGATCGACATCGCGCTCGACCCACTCGAAGGCACCACCATCTGCGCCAAGGGCGGCGTCAACGCGCTGTCCGTCATCGCCATGGCGGAAAAGGGCGGCTTCCTGCATGCGCCGGATGTCTATATGGAAAAAATCGCCGTCGGCGGAGAATTGCCGACGGGCATAGTCGATCTCGATAATACGCCGCAGAAGAATCTGAAAAACCTGGCGCGCGCCAAGCACTGTGAGGTTTCCGACCTGGTGGTGATGATTCTCGAGCGCGACCGGCATACGGAGTTGATCGCCAAGGTGCGCGAAGCCGGGGCGCGCATTCAGCTGATTTCCGACGGCGACGTGGCCGGCGTCATCGCCACCTCGCGGCCAGGCACCGGCGTCGATATGTATATGGGCATCGGCGGTGCGCCGGAAGGCGTGCTGGCGGCGGCGGCGTTGCGCTCGACCGGCGGGCAGATGCAGGGCCGGCTGCTCTTTTCCAAGCAGGAAGAGAAAACCCGCGCCGGACGCATGGGCATTCGCGACCTCAATAAGAAATACGAGCTGGAGGAGCTGGCCAAAGGCGATGTGATGTTCGCCGCCACCGGCGTCACCGACGGCTCTATGCTGAAAGGCGTGAGGCGCTTTCCGGGCGGGGCCACCACTCATTCCATCGTCATGCGCTCCAAGACCGGCACGGTGCGCGTGGTCGAAGCACAGCATAACTTCACGCGCAAGACCTGGGTTGATCCGTCGTAATTTACGCATTTTTAATTAGCGTATCATAAAGTGGCGCTATAATTTTGCGCCCTATGATGTTACTGTGGCTCGTTTTCTTCCTTTTTATCCTTGGTGCGGCAGATGCGCTGGCCGATAATCGCTTCAGCGTCGGCGTCGAGAGATTGAACGACCGCTATAAGGAGCCCAGCGCCACCGTCGATGTTTCGACCAATTACGGCTCGGCCACGGCCAGCTACGAGCACTCGAAGAACGGATTTTTCTCCGCCATCGACGGCCGCTATTCGTCGGGCAAGGAAGATTATAAATCCGACAGCGGCACATTGAACGGCGAGCCTTCGCTTGAAACCGAATTCCGCCTGCGCGCCGGCTTCGACATACCGACGACGGTATGGCACGGACACCTGATGCCATATATGGGCGTCGGCTGGCGCTATTATTTCGACCAGGGCAAGGGCCTGGCCACCAATACCGGTTCGCTGGCCTATGACCGGCATATTTCGCAGTTCTATATCCCCGTCGGCGGCACCTGGCGAATCACCTCAGGCAACTGGATTTTCTCTCCCAACCTCGAAGGGGATATGCTGTTTTACGGTCAGGTCAATACGCATTTCCAGCCCATCGATCCCAGCCTGGCTCCCTCCGACCAGGAGCCCAACATCACCAACCAGCAGCATACCGGCTGGGGGCTGCGCGGCGAGTTCATGAGCGGGCAGCAATACAAGTCCTTCGGCTGGGAGGCCGGGCCGTTCGTGCGCTACTGGCATATCAGCGATTCCAACTGCAAGGTGACGGCGAACTCTACCGCCTCGGGCACCTGCCTTCTTGAGCCGGAAAACACCCGCCTGCAAGCCGGGGCGGCTCTGCGTCTTAATTTCTAGCTTATCCGGCGGCCAGACCTTTTTTGCTGCATTTCCCGCCGCCGGCTGATATGCTCCTGCCTCCAATAAAAAAATTATAATAACCGCAGGGATGGCAATGAGTAGCGTTACCGCCGGCGCCGCGCGCCGCAAAAAGCCTCTGTACAAGGATCTGTTCTTTCAGGTCATCATCGCCATTATCGCCGGCATTGCCCTGGGCCATGTCGCGCCCGCATGGGCCATCGCCATGAAGCCGCTGGGCGACGGGTTCATCCAGCTGATCAAGATGCTGATCGCGCCCATCATTTTCTGCACCATGGTCGGCGGCATCGCCGGCATGGGCAGCATGAAGCAGGTCGGGCGGGTCGGCGCCAAGGCCATATTGTGGTTCGAGATCATCACCACCCTGGCGCTCGTCATCGGGCTGGTGCTGATGGACGTGCTCAAGCCCGGCGCCGGGCTGCATATCGACGTTTCGAACATCGACATCGGGAACGTCAGGGAAAAAATGGCGCAGGGACATATGGCCTCCGCCACCGATTTCTTCCTGCATATGATCCCCTCGACGCTGGTCGGCGCTTTCGCCAATGGCGAGATATTGCAGGTGCTGCTGGTCGCCATCCTGTTCGCCGCCGCGCTGTCGGCGCTGGGCAGCAAAGGCAGGGAAGCGCTTTCAATCATCGAAGCCTTCTCGCACGTGCTATTCAAGATGGTGGATATCATTACTCTCGCCGCGCCCATCGGCGCGTTCGGTGCCATGGCATATTCCATCGGCAAGTTCGGTGTGGCGAGCCTCAAGGACCTGGGCGAGCTGATCATCATTTTCTATGCCACCGGCGCGCTGTTCATCGTCCTCGTGCTGGCTCCGGTCATGCGCTTCTATTGCAGGCTCAGCACCTGGCAATTCATCCGCTATATCGGCGAGGAACTGATGATCGCCATGGGCACTTCCTCCTCGGAAACCGTGCTGCCGCGCCTGATGGAAAAACTGGTAGCGATGGGCTGCGCCAAGCCGGTGGTGGGGCTGGTCATTCCGGCCGGTTATTCGTTTAACCTCGTCGGCTCGTCGATCTATTTCACCATGGCGGCGCTGTTCATCTGCTACGCCACACACACGCCGCTCGGCCTGTGGCAGGAGCTGACGCTGCTCGGCGTTCTGCTCGTCACCTCCAAGGGCGCGGCAGGCGTCACCGGCAGCGCCTTCCTGGTGCTGGCAGCCACGCTCTCCTCGATGGACCTCGTGCCGCCGCAGAATCTGGAAGTCGGGCTGGCGCTGATCTTCGCCATCGACCGCTTCATGTCGACCGGCCGCGCCATCGTCAACCTGGTCGGCAACGGCAT
>JAGWLJ010000003.1 GCA_028873275.1 Pseudomonadota bacterium | reverse complement strand
CACTAATCCCTCTGCAAGCGCCGCCAGCATTGCTTCATTCCTGGGAATCATGATGCTGAAATGCCTGTCGTCCGTTCCATACATGGAACTTTCATCCCAGATTTTTCTGCCGGTCCGAGCCGCTTCTGGGAAAACGGCTGGCGCAGTGGCGTTCTCACGAGCGAATCCGGCATGGGCCAGCGTATCGGTAAGCTGATCTTTATACTCCGCCGGCACGACAACATGATACCCTTCCACACCGCTGATAACGGTATCCAAACGCGTATGGACCAGAAGGGTCTTGTCGCCGATCGGCGCTGTTGCATAAGGCATGGCGGCTACCGAGTCGGCGGCGGCGCCAGGCATGGCCCGGCCGGTTTTCTTTCCCTGCAGAAGGGTCTGTACGGCATCCGACAGGCTGTTCATTAAAGCCCTTTGCCTGATCTTGTCGGTCTGCGCGCTCATGCGGCTTTACGCAGCGGCGGTCGCTTCATCCGCTGCCGTTTCCACCGGGCCGGAATCCTTGCCGCGGGCCGATTCGTCGCGGTCGACGAACTCGACAATGGCCATCGGCGCCTTGTCGCCGTAGCGGAAGCCGGCTTTCAGCACGCGCAGGTAGCCGCCCTTGCGGCCCTTGTAGCGATCAGCCAGAGTGGAGAACAATTTGTCGGTAAGAGCGGCGTCCTTGAGCATGGACAGCGCCTGGCGGCGCGCATGCAGCCCGCCGCGTTTGCCCAGCGTCACCAGCTTCTCGACGATGGGGCGCAGATCCTTGGCCTTGGGCAGGGTCGTGGTGATCTGCTCGTGCTTGATCAGCGCGTTGGCAAGATTGGAAAACATCGCCTTGCGATGGGCGCTCTTGCGGCCCAGCTTGCGGCCTGACATTCCGTGTCTCATAAAAACTCCTAGTGGTCAGTGGCCTGTGGCCAGTGATCAGTTATTCATGGCCAGTGGTCAACAACCACTGGCCATTTTTTTAATACGGCTCCTCGTACTTGCGAGCCAGTTCCTCGATATTCTCCGGCGGCCAGCCCGGCACTTCCATGCCGAACTTGAGACCGATCTTGGCCAGCTTTTCCTTGATTTCGTTGAGCGACTTGCGGCCAAAATTGGGCGTCTTGAGCATTTCCGCCTCGGTCTTCTGCACCAGGTCGCCGACATAGACGATATTGTCGTTCTTGAGGCAGTTGGTGGCGCGCACGGAAAGCTCGTCGAGATCGTACACCTTCTTGAGCAGATACGGCGAGAACGGCAGCTCCGGCTTGGCCTCGGCCTTGCGCTCGACCTGCGATTCCTCGAAATTGATGAAGAGCTGCAGCTGGTCCTGCAGGATGCGGGCGGCCAGCGCCACCGCGTCCTCGGCGGTGATGGAGCCGTCGGTTTCGACGTTCATCGACAGCTTGTCGTAGTCGGTGATCTGGCCGACGCGGGCGTTGTCCACCTTGTAGGACACCTTGATGACCGGCGAGAACAGCGCATCGACCGGAATGAGGCCGATCGGCGCGTCGGTCGATTTCTGGGCGCGGACATAGCCCTTGCCCGTTTCGACGATCATTTCCATGTGCAGCTTGGCACCCTTGTCGACGGTGCAGATGACGTGATCCTTGTTAATGATCTCGACGTCACCGCTGTCGATCATGCTCGCCTTGACTTCGGCCGGACCGGTGACGGAGAGCGTCATGCGGCGCTTGTCGCCGGAGCCGGCCTTCAGGCGCAGCTCCTTGATGTTCAGGATGATGTCGGTCACATCCTCGCGCACGCCGGGGATCGAGGAGAACTCATGCAGCACGCCCTCGATCTTGAGCGAGGTCACCGCCGCGCCCTGTAAGGAAGACAGCAGCACGCGGCGCAGCGCCACGCCCAGCGTATGCCCGAAGCCGCGCTCCAGCGGCTCGGCAACGATGGTCGCCAGATACGGGTTGCCTTTGGCGGGGTTGACATCCAGCTTGTTCGGTTTGATCAGGTCTTGCCAGTTTTTTGCTAACATGCTTGCTCCTTAGTTCTATTCCCCGCCTTGAGCGGGGATCTTTACTCCACTTGCCATGATCCCCGCTCGCGCTACGCTTGGCGGGGAATTAAGCACCTTACACCCTTCTCCGCTTCGGCGGCCTGCATCCATTGTGGGGAACGGGCGTCACGTCCTTGATCGAGGTGATCATGAAGCCCACCGCCTGCAGCGCGCGCAGCGCCGATTCACGGCCGGCGCCTGGGCCCTTGACCAGCACGGCCAGCGTCTTGACGCCATGTTCCTGCGCCTTGCGGCCGGCATTTTCCGCCGTCACCTGCGCGGCATACGGGGTCGATTTGCGCGAGCCCTTGAAGCCGTGATGCCCCGCCGACGACCAGGCCACCGTATTGCCTTGGGTGTCGGTGATGGTGATGATGGTATTGTTGAACGAGGCGTTGACATGCGCCACGCCGGTGGTGATGTTCTTGCGCTCTTTCTTCTTGATTTTAGGAGCGGCGGACGACGCGGCAGCCGTTGCTTGTTTCTCAGCCATTATAAAATTCCTTGATGACTTATTTGCTTACGATTTTCTTGCCGGCGATCGGCTTGGCCTTGCCCTTGCGGGTACGGGCGTTGGTATGCGTGCGCTGGCCGCGGACCGGCAGGCGCTTGCGGTGACGCAGGCCGCGGTAGCAGCCGAGGTCGACCAGACGCTTGATGTTCATCGACACTTCGCGGCGGAGGTCGCCTTCCACGGTATAGTCACGGTCGATGATCTCGCGGATGCGCGCCACTTCCGATTCGGAAAGCTGATGCACACGCTTTTCCAGCGGGAATCCCGCTTTTTTGCAGATTTCCGCCGCCTTGACGCGGCCGATGCCGTGAATATAGGTCAGCGCAATATCCAGCCGTTTGGCCGAGGGGATGTTTACACCAGCAATACGAGCCACAAAAACTCCTTTAAAAACAATCCGCTTAGGAACGAATTCCGTTCATGGGAGCGGGTATTTTAGTAATATTTATCCTACGGTCAACTATTTTCCGCAACTTTCGTACGGACGCGCAGCACCTGATCGATCTGCCGCGTCACGGCGTCGATATCCGCCATGCCATCGACGCTCTTGAGAATCCCCTGCGTGCGGTAATAGGGCAGCAGCGGCGCGGTCTGGCGGTGATAGGCTTCCAGCCGCTTGGACACGGTTTCGGCCTTGTCGTCCTCGCGGCGGGTGAACTCGCGGGAGCCGCAGGCGTCGCAGACGCCGGGCTGGCGCGGCTGCTTTGATTGGTCGTGATAGCCGGCGCCGCATTTGGCGCAGGAGAAGCGGCCGGCGATGCGCCGCACCAGCTCCGCATCGTCCACCTGGAGTTCGATGACGTAATCGAGCTTCTTTTTCTCGCTGGTCAGCATGGCGTCAAGCGCCTCAGCCTGCGCCACCGTGCGCGGGAAGCCGTCGAGAATGAAGCCGGGATGGCAATCGGGCTGCTGGATGCGGCCGCGGATGAGGTCGATCATGATGCTGTCGGGCACCAGCTGGCCTTTGGCCATAATGTCTTTGACCTGGGCGCCCAGCGGCGAGCCGGAGGTTACCGCCGCGCGCAGCATGTCGCCGGTCGAGAGCTTGCACAGGCTATGCTGCTTCTGGAGGATATCGGCCTGCGTGCCCTTCCCTGCGCCGGGAGGGCCGAAGAGAATGATGTTCATTTCAGCTTCCCTTTCAGCTTGGCCTTTTTGATCAGCCCTTCATACTGATGCGCGAAGAGGTGCGACTGCACCTGCGTCACGAAATCGATGGTCACGTTGACGACGATCATCAGGCCGGTGCCGCCCAGCTGGAACGGCACGGAATACTTGGCGACGAACAGCTCCGGCATGGCGCAGACCAGGGCGATGTAAAGCGCGCCCACCGCCGTCAGCCGCGTCAGCACGTAATCGAGGTATTCCGCCGTCTGCTGGCCGGGGCGGATGCCGGCGATGAAGCCGCCGTTTTTCTTGAGGTTGTCGGCGGTTTCCGCCGGGTTGAACACCACGGAGGTATAGAAAAAGCTGAAAAAGATGATCAGCGCCACATAGAGCGCAATATACAGCGGCTGGCCGTGCGCCAGATAGGTGCCCAGCCCCTGAATGACGGAATGGAACAGGCCGCCGCCGGAACCGGCGCTGAACCCGGCGATAGTCACCGGCAGCAGCAGGATCGAGCTGGCGAAGATGGGCGGGATGACGCCGGAGGTATTGAGCTTGAGCGGCATGTGCGTCGCCTCGCCGCCGAACATCTTGTTGCCGACCTGGCGCTTGGGATACTGGATGATGATGCGGCGCTGCGCTCGCTCCATGAAGACGATGAAAGCCACCAGCCCCAGCACGATGGCGATGATCAGGAAGATGAACGGGGTGGAGATGACGCCGGTGCGGCCCAGCTCCAGCGTGCGCCCGACAGCGTTGGGCAGGTTGGCGATGATGCCGGTGAAAATGATCAGCGAATTGCCGTTGCCGATGCCGCGCGCCGTGATCTGTTCGCCCAGCCAGACGAGGAACATGGTGCCGCCGGTCAGCGTCACCGTCGTCGTGAAGCGGAAGAACAGGCCGGGGTCCATCACCGCCGAGCCGTGCGCGCCGGTCATGTTCTCGAGCATGGCGGAAATGCCGTAGCCCTGGAATATCGCCAGCGCGATGGTGCCGTAGCGCGTGTACTGGTTGATCTTGCGGCGTCCGGCGTCACCTTCCTTCTTGAGCGCCGCCAGCTGCGGCATGGCGACGGTCAGGATGCTGACGATGATCGACGCCGAGATATATGGCATCACCGCCAGGGCGAAAATGGTCATGCGCTGGAAAGCCCCTCCGGCCAGCATATTGAACACGCCGAACATGCCGCCCTGCTGCTTGGCGTAGATCTCCGCCAGGATATGCGGATCGATGCCGGGGATGGGGATATAGGTGCCGATGCGGTAGACGATCAGCGCGCCCAGCACGAACAGCAGCCGCTTCTTGAGATCGGTCGCCTTGGCGAGCATCCCGAAATTCATGTTGGCGGCGAGGCGTTCGGCGGCGGAGGTGGCCATTTAAAAATAGTCCTTAGTCGTTAGTCATTTAGTCGATAGCAAAATTACCGGCGACTGTCGACTATCGACTGGCGACTACCTTCCCGCCCGCCTTCTCCACGGCCGCCTTGGCCGATTCGGAAGCCAGGTTGACGGAGATCGTCACCTTCGCCTTGAGCGCGCCCTTGGCCAGCAGCTTGACCTGCTCGGCGTTCTTGCGCACCAGCCCGGCCGCTTTCAGCGCCGCCAGGTCGATGTCCTTCTTGCCGTCGAGCGTACCGCTGTCGATGGCTTTCTGGATGGCTTGCAGGTTGATGGTGGCGTATTCCTCGCGCGAATGATTATTGAAGCCGCGCTTGGGCAGGCGGCGATGGATCGGCGTCTGGCCGCCCTCGAAACCGTTGATGCGCACGCCGGTGCGGGCCGTCTGGCCCTTGCCGCCGCGCCCGGCCGTCTTGCCCTTGGAAGATCCGATGCCGCGCCCGACGCGGATTTTGCGATGCCGCGAGCCGGGATTGGATTTGAGTTGGTTGAGCTGCATAATTTTTAGTGGCCAGTGGCTAGTGGCTGATGACCAGTGATCTCTCACCGCCGCGCCCTATCCATTCGTCACCACCCTCCTTTTCTCGTTCTGTTTTCCTTCACTAGTCACTAACCACTAGTCACCAGTCACTGATTTTCTACCTTCACCAGATGCCGTACCTTATACACCATGCCGCGAATTTCCGGCGTGTCCTGTAACACGCGCGAGCGATGGCGCTTGCCGAGGCCAAGGCCGCGCAAGGTGGCTTCCTGATCCCATTTACGGGCGATGCTGCCCTGAACCTGAGTTACCTTGATGGTCTTGCCGGAAGCGGCCGGCTTTTCGGCCTTCTTCGCCGCCTTCGGTTCAGCTGCTTTGGCCGGCGCCTTTTCGGCTTTCGGCTTGGCGGGCTTTTTTGCTGTCTCGGTCATCGTCCGTATCCTTTACTGGGATTTCTTTTCCGTTTTCTCGGCCTGTTCCGCCTCGCCCTTGCCTTCGCGGCGCTCGACGATATCGCCGACCTTCTTGCCGCGCTTGGCGGCGATGGCGCGCGGGCTCTTCATGGTGTCGAGCGCGGCGAACGTCGCCTTGAGCATGTTATGCGGGTTGCTGGTGCCGACCGACTTGGCCACGACGTCCTGCACGCCCAGCGCCTCGAACACGGCGCGCATCGGGCCGCCGGCGATGATGCCGGTGCCGACCGGAGCGGTGCGGATGATGACCTTGCCGGCGCCGAAGCGGCCGTAGAGATCGTGGTGCAGCGTGCGGCCTTCGCGCAGCGGGATGCGAACCATATGCTTCTTGGCGTCATCGGTCGCCTTGCGCATGGCGTCGGAGACTTCCTTGGCCTTGCCCGAGCCGTAGCCCACCTTGCCCTTGCCGTCGCCGACGACGACCAGCGCGGCGAAGCCGAAACGGCGTCCGCCCTTCACCACCTTGGCGACGCGGTTGATCGATACCAATTTGTCGATCAGCTCGCTACGCTCTTCGCCGTCTTTCCGCTCACTGCGTTGTTGTCCTTCGCGTGCCATAATTTTTCCTATTTAAAAAGATAATCCGTTTTCGCGGGCCGCATCGGCCAGGGCCTTGACGCGCCCGTGGAAGAGATAGCCGCCGCGGTCGAACACCACGCTGCTGACCTTGGCTTCCTTGGCCTTTTTGGCGATAAGCTCGCCCACTGACTTGGCCGCTTCCACGGTCGAAGCCGATTTGAGCTTGCCCTTGAGTTCCTTGTCGAGCGACGAGGCGGCCGCCAGGGTGACGCCCTTGCTGTCGTCGATGAGCTGGGCGTAGATATGCTTGCCGGAGCGGAACACCGACAGGCGCACGCGGCCGACAGCCTTCTTGCTGATGGCATAACGCACGCGGCTCTTGCGGCGCTCGAACAGCGCCTTGGATTTGGTTGCCTGGCTCATTTCTTCTTACCTTCCTTCTGCCTTACATACTCGCCCTCATAGCGCACGCCCTTGCCCTTATAGGGTTCCGGCTTGCGCAGAGCGCGGATTTCCGCCGCCACCTGGCCCACCAGCTTCTTGTCGAAGCCGGTGACGGCGATCTCGGTCGGCTTGGCGCATTTGATCTCGATGCCGGCCGGGATGGCGTATTTGATTTCGTGGCTGTAACCCAGCGCCAGCGTCAGGTAATTCTTATCGGCGGCAGCGCGGAAGCCGACGCCCTGGATTTCCATCTTGCGGGTGAAGCCCTTGGAGACGCCTTCCACCATGTTGGAAATCTGGTTGCGCGACGTGCCCCACAGCGTGCGGGCGCGCGTGCCCTTGTTGGCCGGTTTCACCCAGGCCTTGCCGTCCTTCACCTCGACGCTGACTTCCGGCAGCAGCTTGTATTTGAGCTCGCCCTTGGCGCCCTTAACCGCGACTTCGCCGGGATTGACCGACACGGTCACTCCGGAGGGAATCGCAATGGGTTGTTTTCCTACGCGTGACATTCGTTCACTCCATTAAAACACGCTGCACAGCACTTCGCCGCCGACATTGGCGAGACGCGCATCGAAATCCGACATCACGCCCTTCGACGTGGAGAGGATGGCGATGCCCAGGCCGTTGAAAAATTTCGGCAGGTTGGCAATTTGATAATATACGCGGCGGCCCGGCTTCGAGATGCATTTGATCTCGCGGATGACGCTCTCGCCCTCATGATACTTGAGATCAATCTCGAACTCCTGGCGGCGCTCATCGATATCAACGGCTCTGTAATCGTTGATATAGCCCTCGTTCTTCAGCACCTCGAGCACGTTGCCGAGCAGCGCCGAATACTGGCAGCGCACCGTAGCCAGGCGCGCACGCTGACCATTCTTGATCAGCGCCAGCATATCGGCAAGACGATAATTCATGGACATAGTTTCTCCTTACCAACTCGCTTTCGTTAAACCCGGAATGCGCCCGAACGAGCCCAGCTCGCGCAGCTTGATGCGCGACAGCTTGAACTTGCGGTAGGTGGCGCGTGCGCGGCCGGTCAGCTCGCAGCGGTTGCGATGGCGCACCTTCGAACCGTTACGCGGCAGCTTGGCCAGCGCCATCTGCGCCTGCAGACGCTCGTCGAACGGCAGATCCTTGCTCATCACAATCTTTTTCAGCGCGGCACGCTTGGCGGCCTGCTTTTTGATCAGCCTGGCGCGATTGTTGTTTTTATTGATAGAGCTCTTTTTAGCCATGATGTCCTCTATTTGATAAATGGCATATTGAATCCCGCCAGCAGCGCCTTCGCTTCGGCGTCGGTTTTGGCGGTGGTGCAGATGATGATGTCCATGCCACGCACCTGGTCGATCTTGTCGTAATTGATCTCCGGGAACACGATCTGCTCCTTGAGGCCGAGCGCGTAATTGCCGCGGCCGTCGAAGCTCTTGTGCGGCACGCCGCGGAAGTCGCGCACGCGCGGCAGGGCGGTGTTGATCAGCCGGTCGAGGAACTCGTACATGCGCTGTTTCCTGAGCGTCACCTTGCAGCCGATGGCCAGCCCCTCGCGGAGCTTGTAGCTGGCGATGGCTTTCTTGGCCTTGGTGATCACCGGCTTCTGGCCGGAGATGGCCGTCATGTCCGCCACCGCCGCCTGGATGATCTTGCTGTCGTTGACGTTCTCGCCGACGCCCATGTTGATGACGATCTTGTCCAGCTTGGGCACCTGCATGGCGTTGCCGTAGTTGAACTGCTTCTGCAGCGCGGCGCGCACTTCCTTCTCGTACACCGTCTGCAGCCGGGGCACGTAAGCGCCCTTCGACGAGCCGCCGGTGGGCGGGGTCGCCTGATCCTGCGCTTCCGCTTGCGGTTTTTTCTTTGCCTGTGCCATTAGACTGCCTCTCCCGAACGGCGCGCAATGCGCTGTTTCGTTCCATTATCCGAAAGTTTATACCCGGCGCGCGTCGGCTTGCCCGATTTGGGGTCGATCAGCGCCACATTGCTCACATGCAGCGACGCTTCCTTCTCAACGATGCCACCCTGAGGATTGGCCTGCGACGGCTTCTGGTGACGCTTCACCATGTTGACACCCTCAACGACGACGCGCGACTTGTCGGTGATCATTTCCCTGATCTTACCCTTCTTGCCTTTTTCACGGCCGGCGATGACAATGACTTCGTCGCCTTTTTTCACTTTGAATTTCTTGTTCATACTTCCTTCTTTCTCCGTCACTCCCGCGAAGGCGGGAGTCTATTCGCGAATGGATCACCGCCTGCGCGGGGATGACGAGTTACAATACCTCCGGTGCAAGTGATACAATCTTCATGAACTGCTTGGCGCGCAGCTCGCGCACCACCGGCCCGAAGATACGGGTGCCGATCGGCTCGTTCTGCTTGTCCACCAGCACCGCCGCGTTTTTGTCGAAGCGGATAACGCTGCCGTCGGGACGGCGGATGTCGCGCTTGGTGCGCACGATCACGGCGCGATGCACTTCGCCCTTCTTCACCTTGCCGCGCGGAATGGCGTCCTTGATCGAGACGACGATAACATCGCCCACGGTCGCCGTCTTGCGCATCGAGCCGCCCAGCACCTTGATGCACATCACGCGCCGCGCGCCGGAATTATCGGCGACTTCTAAGTTAGATTGTTGCTGGATCATATTGCACCTATACTTCTTCTGTCTGTTGTTTCCCGTTGTACTACCGCTGCTAGAGATACCCGGCTAACATCGATATGCTCCCAGTCAAATCCATGTTGTATTCTTGTCTTTTTATCCTCGATATCTTCCCGTGCATCATAAAGTAGCGTTTCATCCCATATATATCGCCAATCACCGACTTGCAGCCTCTGTTCCCCATTATCAAACCAAACGTTTTCCTCAGGATGTAATTCTGCATAAGCGACGACTTCATGTGCTGCTGCACTTCCCAACTGCTGCCCCACCTTAAGCGCCAAAACTTTTATTTTCGCAGAATTTCCCGATTGCACAACCCGCTCCTACTCGTACACCACCGCCCAGCGCTTGGTCTTGGAGATCGGGCGCGATTCGATGATCTGCACGGCATCGCCGATCTTGAACTTTCCCTGCTCGTCATGCGCCGCGTATTTCTTCGATTTGCGGATGGTTTTCTTATAGATCGGGTGCGAGACGCGGCGGTCCACGCGGACGATCACCGTCTTCTCGCTCTTGTCGCTGACCACGACCCCTGACAGTACACGCTTCGGCATAGTCTATTCCTTTTCCTTTTTGGCCTTTTTGGCAGGCGCTTTCCTGGGCGCCGCCGCTTTTTCTTCCGTCTTTTCTTTTCTGATGCGCGGTTTCACTTCCGCCTGCGCCGGAGCGTTAAGCAGCGTCTTGGCCTGGGCAATCGTGCGGCGCACTTCTCTGAAGCGGCCCTGATTCTCCAGCGCGCCGGTGGCCCGCTGCATGCGCAGGTTGAACTGCTCCTTCTTGAGGGAGAGCACCATTTCCTTGAGCTCTTCCGGGCTTTTGGCGCGTAATTCGGCGATTTTCATGACTATTCCTCCTTCAAACGCGCAACGAATTTGGTCTTGATCGGCAATTTGGCAGAAGCGCGGTCGAACGCTTCGCGCGCCACCTGCTCCGATACGCCGTCGATCTCGAACATGATCTTGCCCGGCTCGACGCGGCACACCCAGAATTCCACCGATCCCTTGCCCGAGCCCATGCGCACTTCGGCGGGCTTGCGGGTCACCGGCACGTCCGGGAAAATCCGGATCCACATGCGGCCGACGCGCTTGACATGGCGCGAGATGGCGCGGCGCGCCGCCTCGATCTGCCGCGCCGTGACGCGTTCCGGCTGCAGGGCCTTGAGGCCGTACTCGCCGAAATTGAGCTGGCTGCCGCCCTTGGCGTTGCCGCGGATGCGGCCCTTATGCGCCTTGCGGTACTTGGTTTTCTTCGGACTCATCATATAGGTAGCTGTCAGTTATCCGTTGTCAGTTAAGCCTTGTCTTCACCGGTTGGCTCGGCCGTTTCCTTAACGACCGGCGCTTCCTCATGAATGACCTTCTTTTCCTTGCCGACGATCTCGCCCTTGAACACCCACACCTTGACGCCGATGACGCCGTAGGTGGTCTTGGCTTCGGCGGTGCCGTAATCGACATCGGCGCGCAGCGTATGCAGCGGCACGCGACCTTCGCGATACCATTCCATGCGGGCGATTTCCGCGCCGCCCAGGCGGCCGGCCACGTTGATACGGATGCCGAGCGCGCCCAGCCTCAGGCAGGACTGCACCGCCCGCTTCATAGCGCGACGGAAAGCCACGCGTTTTTCCAGCTGTTGGGCAACTGACTCGGCGATCAGTGTGCTGTCCAACTCAGGCTTGGCCACGGGGATGATATTGACATGCACCTCGTCCTTGGTGAACCTGGCGATGTCCTTCTTGATCTTGTCGATATCGGCGCCCTTCTTGCCGATCACCACGCCCGGACGCGCCGTGTGGATGCTGATCAGCGCCTTCTTGCTCGGCCGCTCGATGGTGATCTTGCTGACGCCGGCGGCGTCGAGCTGCTTCTTAAGGTATTTCTGGATTTTGAAATCCTCGTGCAGCTTGTCGGCATAGTCGCCGTCAGCCGCGTACCAGCGCGAATCCCACGTCTTATTTATGCCGACCCTGAGGCCGATGGCGTTGACTTTCTGACCCATTACTTGCTCTCCTTCTTCGCCTTGGCGGGCTTCTTAGCCGCGGCTTTCTTCTCGGTTTTCTTCTCCGGCTGCTTCGCTTCCTTGGCCGGTTCTTCGCCGCGCTCGCGCACGATCAGCGTCAGGTTGGCAAACGGCTTGAGGATGCGCGCCGAGCGGCCGCGGCCGCGGGTGTGCATGCGCTTCATCACCAGGTTCTTGCCGACATAGGCTTCCTTGACGTAGAGCGAATCGACGTTGAGGTTATGGTTGTTCTCGGCATTGGCGATGGCCGATTGCAGCGCTTTCTTCACCTCGCCGGCGATGCGCTTGCTGGAAAACTCCAGCTGCGTCAGCGCGCGCGATACATCCATGCCGCGGATCAGCCCCGCCACCAGGTTCAGCTTGCGCGGGGAAATGCGCAGGCGGTTGGCGACGGCCTTGGCTTCCACCGGCTCCAGCTGCCGCTCTAATGCTTTCTTGCTCATGGTCCTATGCCTTCTTTTCTTCCGTTTTCTTCTCGGCGCTGTGCGCGATGAAGATGCGCGTCGGCGCGAATTCGCCGAACTTATGGCCGATCATGTCCTCGTTCACCGAAACGGGGATGAATTTCTTGCCGTTATACACTCCAAACGTCAGCCCGACGAATTGCGGCAGGATCGTCGAACGCCGCGACCAGGTCTTGATGATCGAATGCTTTCCCGACGCCCGCGCTTGATCCGCCTTCTTCAGCAGATAGCCATCAACGAACGGACCTTTCCAAACTGAACGTGCCATAAATAATCCTACTTACCGTGACGATTCTTGATGATGAGCTTATTCTTTTTCTTCCGTGAGCGCGTCTTGGTGCCCTTGGTGCCTTTGCCCCACGGGGTCACCGGGTGACGGCCGCCGGAGGTTTTGCCTTCGCCGCCGCCATGCGGATGGTCGACCGGATTCATGGCCACGCCGCGCACGCTCGGACGGATGCCCAGCCAGCGCGAGCGCCCGGCCTTGCCGATAATGGCGTTCTGGTGATCGGGATTGGAAACCGCGCCGATGGTGGCCAGGCAGATGTCGCGCACCATGCGCAGTTCGCCCGAGCGCAGCTTGATCTGCGCGTAACCGCCATCCTTGCCGACCAGCTGCACATAGGAACCGGCGGCGCGCGCCAGCTGGCCGCCCTTGCCTTCCTTCATCTCCACGTTGTGGATGATGGTGCCGACCGGGATGCTCTTTAAATGCATCGTATTGCCCGGCTTGATATCGGCCTTGTCGGAAGAAATAACGGTATCACCGGCCGCCAGGCGCTGCGGCGCCAGGATATAGGCCAGCTCGCCGTCCTCATATTTGATCAGCGCGATGAAGGACGAACGGTTGGGATCGTACTCGATGCGCTCGACCACCGCCGGCACGTCGAACTTGCGGCGCTTGAAGTCGATGACGCGGTAAGCCTTCTTATGCCCGCCGCCGACACGGAACGCCGTCAGGCGCCCCTGGTTATTGCGGCCGCCGCTCTTGGTTTTGCCCTCAGTCAGCTGTTTAACTGGCTTGCCTTTCCACAGCTCGGAACGATCGATCAGCACCAGCTGGCGCTGCGCATTGGTCGTCGGCTTGAATTGTTTCAGTGCCATATTACTTCACTCCTGCCGCCATATCGATGCTCTGCCCCTCGGCCAGCGTGATAATGGCTTTCTTGGTATCCGAATGCTTGCCGAGCGTATTGCGGAAGCGCCGCTGCTTGCCCAGGCGCACCAGCGTGTTGACCTTGCTCACCTTGACGTTGAACAGGGCTTCCACCGCCGATTTGATGGCCGCTTTGTCGGCATCCAGGCGCACGTTGAACATAACCTTGTTCTGCTCGCTGGCCGCCGTCGATTTCTCGGTCACCACCGGCGACACGATCACGTCATAATGATAGGCGCGGGCCTGCGTCGAAGCGGTTGCTTCTTTCTTTTTGCGTCCCAGTTTCATTTAAGCCTCTCTTCCAGATGCTTCACTGCATCGGTGGTCAAAATCAGCTGCTTGTGGCGCAGGATGTCATAGACATTGGCGCCGATTCCGGGCAGCACGTCGACATATTTGATGTTGCGCGCCGCCTTGGCGAAACCCTCATCCAACGCGCCGTCGATAATCAGCGGCTTGTCCCAGCCGTTTTTCTTGAACGCGGCGGCCAGCGCCTTGGTCTCAGGCTTTTTCACCTGGGCGTTCTCGATGACGAACAGGCTCTTGTCCTTGTGCTTGGCAGAGAGCGCCATTTTCAGCGCCAGCTTGCGGAATTTCTTGTTGAGATTGGTCGCATGGCTGCGCACCACCGGCCCGAAAATCGTGGCGCCGCCACGGAACTGCGGCGAGCGCAGCGAACCCTGACGGGCGTTGCCGGTGCCCTTCTGGCGCCACGGCTTCTTGGTGGTGCCCTGAATTTCGCTGATGGTCTTGGTTTTATGCGTGCCCGCCTGCTTCTTGGCGCGCTGCCATTCGACCATGCGGTGCAGGATATCGTTCCTGACCTCGACGGCGAAAATGGCATCCGGCAGCTCGATCTCGCCGGCGGCTTTGTTTTCCAGTGTGACGACTTTCGTTTTCATAAACTCATACCACCGCTTTTCAGTTGCAGCCCCTGTTGGTAAATCTTAATTGCCGTAGCCTCTACAGCCTCCTGCCATCCCTCGGGCATCCCAAGAGGAAGGATTTTCCTGTTGGAAGTGATAGCGTCAATTCCACTATAGGCCCTGAATCCAAGTTTATTGGCCTTAGGCCCTTTTTCAATTCCAGTGAAGTTCACTCCTATCGCCGGCAATTCCTCCTGGAAGCGCCGCTTGATCAGTTCGCCCAGCCTTGCCATATCTTCATCGGATGCCCCAGCGGCCACCAGAAATCCAAATTTTCCCTGCGTGTCCGGCGATAAGGCGGCCAGTACGACAGGCTCATTATTCCCCTTCAACACAATAGACCATGCCTTGTCGCTGCGGTCTGCTTCGATTTTCGCAGCATGACCATTGCCTTCCGCGGCGTGCTGGTCTGTATGGGCTGCTTTAAGATTTTGCATCGGAGCGTCTCCTATTCCTTGTTCTCTGGCGAAGAACCAGTTTCCGAATTCTGGTTTTCCGTCTCCGACTTCCGAATTCCCGCCGGATACGGAGCCTTCGGGTGCGAGCCCTTCTTCACCGCGTCCTTGACCAGCACGAAGCTGTTCTTATGCCCCGGCACGGCGCCTTTAACCATGATCAGCCCCTCGGCGTCATCGACCTGCACGATCTGCAGGTTCTGCACCGTGCGGTTGCGCATGCCCATATGGCCGGCCATTTTCTTGCCCTTGAAGACGCGACCCGGATCCTGACGCTGGCCGGTCGAACCGTGCGAGCGGTGCGAAATAGAAACACCATGCGACGCCTCAAGACCGGCGAAATTCCAGCGCTTCATAACGCCCTGAAAGCCTTTGCCGACCGTTTCGCCGGAGATATCGACATACTGCCCCGGCACGAAATGGCTGGCCACCAGCTCGGTGCCCGGCGCCAGCGTCGTCTCTTCGTTGACGCGGAACTCGGCGATTTTGCGCTTGGGCTCGACCTTCGCCTTTGCAAAGTGGCCGCGCATGGCCTTGGAGGTGTTCTTCACCTTGGCCGCGCCAACGCCCAGCTCAATGGCGGTATAGCCATTTTTTTCCTTGGTTTTCTGGGAAACGACCTGGCAATTCTCGACCTGCAATACGGTGACCGGCGTCTCTTCGCCTGCCTCGCCGTACACGGTCATCATACCCAGTTTTTTCGCTATCAGTCCGGTTCTCATAATTTTACCCTTATTCCCCGCCTTGAGCGGGGATATTTCTCCATTTGCATGCGATCCCCGCTCGCGGCCTTACGGCCTTGGCGGGGAATGTATTACGCTGCCTCCGCCTTAATCTTAATATCCACGCCCGAAGCCAGATCGAGCTTCATCAGCGCATCGACCGTCTGCGGCGTCGGATCGAGGATGTCGATCAGGCGCTTATGCGTGCGGATCTCGAACTGCTCGCGCGATTTCTTGTCGATATGCGGCGAGCGGTTGACCGTGAAGCGCTGGATGCGGCGCGGCAACGGGATCGGTCCCAGCACGCGCGCGCCGGTGCGCTTGGCGGTCGAAACGATCTCGCCCGTCGACTGGTCGAGCACGCGGTGATCGAAGGCTTTCAGCCAGATGCGGATTTTCTGGTTTTGCATTCCCCTTACTCCACAATCTTGGCGACGACGCCGGCGCCGATGGTGCGGCCGCCTTCGCGGATGGCGAAGCGCAGGCCTTCCTCCATGGCGATCGGCGAGATCAGCGTGGCCTCGATGGTCACGTTGTCGCCCGGCATGATCATCTCGACCCCGGCCGGCAGCGTCAGCGAGCCGGTCACGTCGGTCGTGCGGAAGTAGAACTGCGGGCGGTAGTTGCTGAAGAACGGCGTGTGGCGGCCGCCTTCTTCCTTGGTCAGCACGTAGACCTCGGCCTTGAACTTGGTATGCGGCGTCACCGAACCCGGCTTGCACAGCACCTGTCCGCGCTGCACTTCCTCGCGCTTGGTGCCGCGCAGCAGCACGCCCACGTTGTCGCCGGCGCGCCCTTCATCGAGCAGCTTGCGGAACATTTCCACGCCCGTGCAGGTCGTCTTCTGCGTCGGCGCCAGGCCGACGATCTCGATTTCCTCGCCCACCTTGATGATGCCGCGCTCGACGCGACCGGTCACCACCGTGCCGCGGCCGGAGATCGAGAACACGTCCTCGACCGGCATCAGGAACGGCTTGTCCAGCGGACGTTCCGGCTGCGGAATCGTCGCATCCACCGCGTCCATCAGCTTCAGGATGGCATTCTCACCCAGCTCGGGATTCTTGTCCTCGAGCGCGCACAGCGCCGAGCCGTGGATGATCGGGATGGTGTCGCCCGGGAACTTGTACTTGTTCAGCAGGTCGCGCACTTCCATCTCGACGAGGTCGAGCAGTTCCTTGTCCTCGACCATGTCGCATTTGTTGAGGAACACCACGATCGCCGGCACGCCGACCTGGCGGGCCAGCAGGATGTGCTCGCGCGTCTGCGGCATCGGGCCGTCGGCGGCCGAAACCACCAGGATGGCGCCGTCCATCTGCGCCGCGCCCGTGATCATGTTCTTCACGTAGTCGGCGTGGCCGGGGCAGTCGACATGCGCGTAATGGCGCTTCTCGGTCTCGTACTCGACATGCGCCGTGTTGATGGTGATGCCGCGCGCCTTCTCTTCCGGAGCCGCGTCGATCTGGTCGTATGCCGTGAACTTCGCCTTGCCCTGCTTGGCCAATACCTTCGTAATGGCGGCCGTCAGCGACGTCTTGCCGTGGTCCACGTGCCCGATCGTCCCGATGTTGCAATGCGGCTTGTTCCGCTCAAATTTCTCTTTCGTCATGGCTAGTCTCCTTAA
>JAGWLJ010000194.1 GCA_028873275.1 Pseudomonadota bacterium | reverse complement strand
CTGCGCCAGTAATTTTTCAGCCTGTCCAAATTTTTCCGTGGCAGCCTGGAGATGCCCCTTTACCTGTTCGGCTTTGGCCTGGCGCAGCAATACGCCTGCTTTTATCGATATATCCTTAGCGCCTTCCGGCGTATTGCAGGAATCTTGCATGGTGAACCACACTATGGATTAATAATTAATTAATACTGTGTTCTTATGTTTACTGTCAAACCATTCAGCATGGCCATAATGACTTCCCTCTCCAACTGGAAAAAACTGGCGCAGAAAGACATCGGCGAAGGAAAGATGCTTGATGATCTCACCTGGCACACGCCGGAGGGGATTGACGTCAAGCCGCTTTACACGGCGGCCGATCTGGAAAAACTGCAAGATATCGATACGCTTCCGGGCATTGCGCCTTATGTGCGAGGGCCGCGGGCGACGATGTACACGGTCAGGCCGTGGACAGTGCGCCAGTACGCCGGATTCTCGACGGCAGAGGAATCGAATGCCTTCTATCGCCGCAATCTGGCGGGCGGGCAGAAGGGGCTGTCGGTGGCCTTCGACCTGGCGACACATCGCGGCTATGATTCCGATCATCCGCGCGTGGTCGGCGATGTCGGCAAGGCCGGGGTGGCGATCGATTCCGTTGAGGATATGAAAATCCTGTTCGACGGAATCCCGCTGAAGGAAATGTCGGTATCGATGACGATGAACGGCGCGGTGCTGCCTATCATGGCCAGTTATATCGTGGCAGCGGAAGAGCAGGGGGCGAAGCCGGAGGAATTGCAGGGCACCATCCAGAACGACATCCTCAAGGAATTCATGGTGCGCAATACCTATATTTATCCGCCCGAGCCGAGCATGCGCATCGTGGCCGATGTGATCGAATACTGCGCCAGGAACATGCCAAAATTCAATTCGATCTCGATCTCCGGTTATCACATGCACGAAGCCGGCGCGACAGCCGTGCAGGAGCTTGCTTATACGATTGCTGACGGCGAGGAATACGTCAAAGCGGCGCTCGGCAAGGGGCTCGATGTGGATGAGTTTGCGCCGCGGCTGTCGTTCTTCTGGGGCATCGGCATGAATTTCTTCATGGAGATCGCCAAGCTGCGCGCCGGGCGCCTGCTCTGGGCGAAAACCATGGCCAAATATAAGCCCAAAAATCCTATGTCTTCGGCACTGCGCACGCATTGCCAGACCTCCGGCGTGTCGCTGACCGAGAAGGATGCCTATAACAACGTCATTCGCACCACCATCGAAGCGCTGGCGGCGGTGCTGGGCGGTACGCAGTCGCTGCATACCAACGCGCTCGACGAGGCCATCGCCCTGCCCACCGATTTCTCGGCGCGCATCGCCCGCAATACGCAGCTGATTATCCAGCATGAGAGCGGCGTCACCCATACCGTCGATCCGCTGGGCGGCAGCTACTATGTCGAGTCGCTGACGCATAGCCTGGTCAGCCATGCCGAGGCGCTGATTGCCGAGGTGGGCGAGGCGGGCGGCATGACGCGGGCCATCGAGGCGGGCATTCCCAAGCGCCATATCGAGGAAGCGGCGGCGCGCAAGCAGGCGCGGTTCGACCGTGGCGAGGATATCATCGTTGGCGTCAATAAATACCAGCCGAAGCAGGAAGAGCCGATTGAAATTCTCGAAGTGGACAACACCAAAGTGCGCGAGCAGCAGATCAAGCGGCTGGCGGAAGTGCGGGCAAAGCGGGATGAAAAAAAATGCCAGTCGGCGCTGGCGGCGATGACCGAAGCGGCGCTTTCTAAAAAAGGCAATCTGCTGGCGCTTGCTATTGAGGCGGCGCGGGCACGGGCGACGGTGGGAGAGATTTCCTTTGCACTCGAGAAGATTTTCGGGCGCTATAACGCCCAGACGCAGACGATTTCCGGAGTGTACGGAGCCTTGTATAACGACGATAATAGCTTAAAGCCCATCCGCGACAAGGTGGCCACTTTCGCCAAACACGAGGGCCGCCGCCCGCGCCTTTTGGTCGCTAAGATGGGGCAGGACGGGCATGACCGCGGCGCGCGCGTCATCGCCACCGCCTTTGCTGACATGGGCTTCGACGTCGATGTCGGCCCGCTCTTTGCCACGCCCGAGGAAGTGGCGCGGCAGGCCATCGAGAACGACGTGCATATCGTCGGCGTCTCCTCGCATGCCGCCGGGCATAAGACGCTGGTGCCGCAGCTGATCGCGGCGCTGAAGAAGACCGGACGGCAGGACATCATCATCGTCTGCGGCGGCGTCATTCCGTCGCAGGATTATGAGTTTCTCCATAAGGCGGGAGTTGCCGAAATCTTCGGCCCCGGCACGCATATCCCCGAAGCAGCCCAGAAGGTGCTGGCGCTGGTGGAGAAGCGGCGCAGGGCAGCTTGATTAGCGTGTAAGCTGGCTCTTCAAAGTTGCCATAGTCTGTTCAACAGTTTCCTGCCGCACATCCAGTATTTCATCCATTCTTGTCTGCGCAAAGATACTATAAATGTGAGGAGCGGCGCCGGTTATAACCATCTGGTGTCCTTGCGGTTTTAAAGGCTGGTTTGCCAATATAAATGCCGTAAGAGCCCCACTGTCCAGGTACTCGACTTTTGACATATCTACAACCACAGTGCATTTTTCTCGTCCCGCAAGATCAGCGCAGCGTTTCGACCATTGTTTTATTTCATCTCTAAAAGAGGCTATATCCTGCGGGTCGGTTAGTTTCGCCTTGTCAATTTTTAGCACTGCCATACCGCCCTTAACAAAGGCACTTCTCTCGCGATCAACAATAATCATAATAACCTCAATATTGGTTTCTATTCGAATACAGGATAATCGTTAAAGTAATTTTGTAAATACTTATTAATATCCTTGCTAAACATGAACTTCGTCAGCAATCGCTGTTGCGTCAAGGTTGTGTGTATGCTTTGACATTTGAGTCATGGTCACAGGAACAGAAGCGCGCTCAGGCGACATTACCCTCAGCTACGTCGTCACGGTCTATAACAAGGAACCGTATGTCGGCTATACCGCCAGATCCCTGCTGCAGCAGGAAGGCGGCATTCCTTCGGAATATATCTTCGTCGATGACGTTTCGACCGACCGTTCGCTGGAAGTCGTGCGCGAGGCGACGCAGGGCGTACCCAACGTCACCATCGTTGCCAACAGCGATAACCGCGGGCCCAGCGTGCGCGTCAACCAGGGCGCGAAGCTGGCGCGGGGGAAATACCTGCAGTTCATCGATTCGGATGATATTCTGGCGGCCAATGCCGCCTCGCTGATGCTGAAATTGATGGAAAAGCACGATGCCGACGTGGTGCATGGCGGCTGGGAGAAAACGAATATCGCATCGGCGGCGCTGCTGGGGCGCCGGGCCGATGAAAACGCCTCCTATAAAATCGGCGAGGATCCGAAAACTTTTGTTTTCTCCGAGCGCATGCGGCGCATGTCGCAGATGGTGCGGCGCGGGACGTTCCTCCAAGCCGGGGGCTGCGATGAGGGCGTGTTCGTGCAGGACGAATCACTGGCCATCCGGTTGGCGCGGGTGGCGCGGCGCATCGTGCTGCTCAATGCGCCGATCCTGCTGATTCCCAAAGTGGAGGGCGAGCTTTCGCGCAATATTCTGCAGACCAATCATGACCGCTTCCTGGCCAGCTGCCATATGCTGCGCGATTTTCC
>JAGWLJ010000193.1 GCA_028873275.1 Pseudomonadota bacterium | reverse complement strand
CGCCAGTCGCTGAGGATCATAGAGCAATGTCTTGAGAAGCTGCCTGAAGGGCCGGTGGTGGCCGATAACCCCCGTGTCGTGCCGCCGCGCCGCGCCGCCATGAAGCAATCCATGGAAGCGCTGATCAATCACTTTAAGTTATACAGCGAAGGCTATCATGTTCCGGCCGGAGAAACCTATACCGCCACCGAAACGCCTAAGGGGGAATTCGGTGTCTACCTGGTGGCCAATGGCACCAACATGCCCTACCGTTGCCGTATCCGTGCTCCGGGATTCCCGCATCTGCAGGCGCTCGATTTCCTGAGCAAGGGCCACATGCTGGCCGACGTGGTGGCGATCATCGGCTCCATGGATATCGTATTCGGGGAAATCGACAGATGACGAAGCGGCTTGCCGTTCTGGTGGTTTTTCTGCTGGCATGGCCGTTTTCCGCATCGGCGCAGCAGTCGCAGTCGCTCCAGCAAACTGCACAGGACGAGTCATTTCCCCAGCTTCCTCCCTCCAGCCCGTGCAGGCAGGCGGATATCGTTGGCATCTGGAGCCTGGTGCATGTCTATGAATCGCCGTCCGGCTCCGAGGCGGCGGCGGCGGTATCCAGCCCCTCGCAATACATGCTTTTCGATGCCAATAACACTTTTGGCAAATATAACGCCGGCAATACGCCGCTGCCTCCGGACCAGGTGCGCGCACAGATTCTCAGCCATGCTTCCGGTGTGCAGCAATATGTGGTTCAGGATAAGACCGGTTTCATTTTTTTCTATGATAACAGCGTGGCTTTTGATACGCAGGCTTGTTTCATCGTCGCCAATCCCGTCGATGCGTTTTATGAAGGGGAAATGCTGCTGATGCCACCGGAGGGACAGATCAAGGAAAGGCTGGTCAAGGTGTATGCAAAAATCTGGCCGCCGAAGCCCAAGCCGCAGCCCCAGGCGCAGCCACGCCCGCAACCTTATATGATGCCGCGCCAGAGGTAGGAAAAATTATGGCAGGAAAAATTCATCAGTCAGCGCCCGCCGGTCCCGAACGGTTCGCTTTCAACTCCGATAATCTGCGCCATGCGCAGGAAGTGATGGCGCGTTATCCCGAAGGCAGGCAGCAGAGCGCCCTCATGCCGCTCCTGATGCTGGCGCAGAGCCAGAGCGGCGGCTGGCTCCCCAAGAGCGCTATGGATTATGTGGCGGGACTGCTTTCCCTGCCGCCGGTGCGTGTCTACGAGGTGGCGAGCTTCTACACCATGTATAATCTCGATCCGGTGGGGCGCAACGTCATCAATGTCTGTACGACGACGCCGTGCTGGCTACGCGGATCCGACGCCATTGTGGAAGCATGCCAGAATCACCTCGGCATCGCCTGCGGCGAGACGACGCCGGATGGATTATTTACGCTGCGTGAGGTGGAATGCCTTGGGGCCTGCGTCAATGCGCCCATGTGCCAGATTATCAATGAGAATGGCGAGTATTATTACGAAGACCTAACGTCGCAGTCAGTTATTCAACTTATTGATGTGGTGACGCAGCGACGCCAGCCCAAAACCGGTCCTCAGAGCGGTCGGAAAAGTTCGGAGCCGGCTGCTTTTTCTAATGAGGAAAAAGGTGCAGGCGATGCGTAAGAGAGTTACAAACAGGCATGATGGCCAAGATGGGGAAATAATCCTTGGCTCGCTTGCCGAGGAAACCGATAAATTTGATATGGCGTCGAAAAAGCTGAAAGCATGCCAAGATGAAATAGCTAAAAAAGGACTGATAGACGAACTAAAGGGTACGGCTATGCGACTTTCTTCTATTATCGCAAGCAAAGGAGCTTCGATGGAAGAATTAAAGCACTTAATGAAGGCCCATGAGGAAGTTCTCTCAGTAATAGGAGAAGAGGCTGGAATTAAAGTTGGAAATGTAATTTTAACGCGACCAATTACGGATTCTCTGGAATTCCTTAGTTATAGAATTGCAAAGTTGAATAAATCTCAAAGGGGACAGGCATCGCGTGCTCGCTGAGAACTGGATATTGGAGGATCGCTAGAGATATGTTTTCATCAGAATTGGAAGCGTTTCGTAGACAGTTGAAGCATTTTCAGGACGGCACGGCCCGAAATTTGGAAACGATTAGTAAATTAAATAGTGTCGCCATGCGGATACGCTTTGAGGCATTGCGCGAACGTGTAAAGTCACCTGATTTAGTAACAATGAAATCTATTGCAGAGGAAGCGATGGTCGCTGTGACGGAGTGGAATGAGGCTTTGCCCGATAATAAAAGACCGCATGTAACACATCTGAGAAGCCTGATCGGGTTCTGCGATAAGAGGTTGCAGGAGGCTGCTGCCGATTTTGAGAAGCGCAGGGGTTATGCTCGCTGACAAAGACCGCATATTCACCAATCTTTATGGCTTCGAGGACTGGACGCTGAAGGGCGCGCGGGCCCGTGGCGACTGGGATAATACCAAGGCGCTGCTCGACAAGGGGCAGGATGCCATCATCGAGGAAGTGAAAGCCTCCGGGCTGCGCGGGCGCGGCGGAGCGGGGTTCTCCACCGGCACCAAATGGTCGTTCATGCCCAAGAAATCGGACGGCCGGCCGAGCTATCTCGTCGTCAATGCCGATGAGGGCGAGCCGGGCACATGCAAGGACCGCGACATGATGCGCCACGATCCGCACAAGCTGATCGAGGGCTGCCTGATCGCCTGCTTCGCCATGCGGGCAGTGGCGGCGTATATCTACATCCGCGGCGAATTCTGGGACGAGGCCAACCGGCTGGAACACGCCATCGGCGAAGCCTACGAGGCGGGGCTGATCGGCAAGAACGCCTGCGGCAGCGGCTATGACTGCGACATCTATGTGCATCGTGGCGCCGGCGCTTACATCTGCGGCGAGGAAACGGCGCTGATCGAATCGCTCGAAGGCAAGAAAGGCCAGCCGCGCCTGAAGCCGCCATTCCCCGCGGCCTGCGGCGTCTGGGGCTGTCCGACCACGGTCAACAACGTCGAGTCGATCGCGGTGGTGCCGACGATCCTGCGGCGCGGGGCACAGTGGTTTGCTTCCATCGGCCGGCCCAATAATACCGGCACAAAAGTCTTCTGCATTTCCGGCCATGTCAACAAGCCCTGCAACGTTGAGGACGCCATGGGCGTGCCGCTTAAAGATCTGATCGAGCGCCATGCCGGCGGCGTGCGCGGCGGCTGGGATAATTTATTGGCGGTAATTCCCGGTGGCTCGTCGGTGCCGGTGATTCCTAAGGATATCTGCGATACGGTGCTGATGGATTTCGACAGCCTGAAGAACGTCAAGTCCGGTCTCGGCACGGCGGCGGTGATCGTCATGGATAAATCCACCGACATCGTGAAAGCCATTGCGCGGCTCTCCAAGTTTTACATGCATGAATCCTGCGGCCAGTGCACGCCCTGTCGCGAGGGCACCGGCTGGCTATGGCGCATGATGGAGCGCATGGTGAAGGGCGAAGCTTTCCCCGAGGAAATCGACCAGATGCTCGACGTGGCCAGCCGCATCGAAGGCCACACCATCTGCGCGCTGGGCGACGCCGCCGCCTGGCCGGTGCAGGGGCTGGTGCGCCATTTCCGGTCGGAGATCGAGCGGCGCATGCGCGAATTCACGAGGAGGGCGGCGTAAAATATGCTAGAGAGGCATGGAATAAAGGCGCTTAAGCGGAGGAAATCATGAAGCACGTCAAATATATCATTTATAAGGAAGG
>JAGWLJ010000192.1 GCA_028873275.1 Pseudomonadota bacterium | reverse complement strand
CGGAAAGCCGCTTCTCCACCTGACTCAGCACTGCCTGGGCATCGGCCTGCTGCGGAATTCTTATAATGACCTGCACGTGCTGGTGACGCTCATCGACGTGGCCGGTGATGCGCGGCGCATGGTTGCCCACGCTGCCATTTAATGCTTTTTCGGGATTGAAAGTGAAAGATGTTGGCATGTCCTGCTCCTTATTTTTGTTAACTTAATTAACTATTGCTGGCGAATTGTCAAACGGAACATCATTTCCACATGGACAAGATTTCATGTCCTGACCATGCTGTAGTAAGCCGGAAGCGGCTATGTTGGTATCCATGGAACGGCATGTACCGTTTCTTATCGATGGAGAAGCATATGAAACTATTCCTTCTTAGTGCATTACTGGCGATGGCCGGCAGCTCGGCCGCCAGCGCGGCGCAGGTGGTCATCCAGCCGACCTTCGTTACCCCGGCGCCGATTTACGCCCCGCCGCCGGCGCCCATGTATGTCCCTCCCCCGCCTCCGGGCTATTACATCGCGGAGCCGGCGCCCTATCCCTATTATTACGACCACCATCATTATTATAACTGGCGCTACTGGCATGAGCGCCGCGAGCATGAAGAGCATGAGCGGCGCGAACACTGGGATCATGATCGCTGGTAACTAAAGAAAAGATTGCGGTCGTTTTGCCGAGGCGTATGCTGCGGCGGCATGAAAATCGCCACATGGAACGTCAATTCGGTTAAGATCCGCCTGGTGCAGCTGCTGGAATGGCTGAAGCGCGACAAGCCGGACATCGTGCTGCTGCAGGAAACCAAATGCGTCAACGACGCCTTCCCCGCCATGGAGATCGAGGAGCTCGGCTACAACCTCGCTCTCCATGGCGAAAAGACTTATAACGGCGTCGCCATTCTCTCCCGCTTTCCGCTGGAGGATGTCCGTCGCGGCCTGCCGGGCGATGACGGCGATTCACAGGCGCGCTACATCGAAGCCGTGGTGTCGTTGCCGCAGCAGGCGCTGCGCGTGGCATCCGTGTATGTCCCCAACGGCCAGTCGGCGGATTCCGATAAATTCCAGTACAAGCTGCGTTTCCTCGATCGCCTGTGCGCCCATGTGGCAACGCTGCTGCCCTACGAGGAAATGCTGATCATTGGCGGCGATTACAACATCGCGCCGGACGACCGCGACGTGCATGATCCGCGCCTGTGGCAAGGCAGCGTGCTGACGCATGACGAGGCGCGGCAGCGGCTGCGCCGGATTTTATATCTGGGCATGTATGACGCCTGGCGGCTCTGCCACCCGCAGGAACGCGCCTATTCCTGGTGGGATTATCGCGCCAACGCCTTCGAGCGCGATGACGGCCTCAGGATCGACCACCTGCTACTGTCGCCGCAGGCGGCGGACAGCGCGGAGAGCTGCATCATCGAAAAAGACATGCGCACGGTGGAAAAAGCGTCGGACCATACGCCGGTGGTTATACAGCTGTCAGTAGCAAGTGGTCAGTGATCGGAAAGGAAGAGCAATTTTACTGATATCTGGTCACTGATCCCCGATACCGTCACCACCCCTTAGGCACCGGGTTGGGCGCCATCTTCACCAGGTTGCGGCCGGCGTCCTTGGCGCTGTAGAGCGCTTCGTCGGCGCGCTTGAGCAGGCCTTCGGCGCTGTCGCTGTCGGGCCGCAGGCTGGCCACGCCGATGGACACCGTGCGCTTGATGCTTGCGCCGTCCTTGATTTCAAACGGCGTGGCGGCCACCAGCTCGCGCATGCGGTTGGCGGCGCCCAGCGCCGCCTGCGGGTCGGTTTCTGGCATCAGGATGACGAATTCCTCACCGCCGAAACGCGCCGGCAGATCGGTGGAGCGGGCGGCCTTGGTGATGATCTGCGCCAGCTGCTTCAGCACCGCATCGCCAGCGTCGTGGCCATAGGTATCGTTGACGCTTTTGAAATGATCCATGTCCATCATCATCAGCGCCAGGTGCTTCGAATTCTTAAGCGACTCCCTGACCATGTTAGTCAGGTGGGTGTTGAGATAATGGCGGTTGTAGAGGCCGGTGAGCCCGTCGGTCACGGCCATGGACAGGCTCTTCTGGTACTGCGATTTCAGCGCCTCCTGGTAGCGCTTGCGCCGCACCTGCGTGCGCACGCGGGCGATCATCTCGTTCCTGTCGACGGGCACCGTCAGGTAATCGTTGATGCCCATCTCGAGCGCCTTGAGCATCAGGCGGTTGTCATCCTCGTCCACGAACACCAGCAGCGGCACGTTGCGCGTTTCCTCCTGGCTTTTGATCTGCGACGCCAGCCGCAGCCCGTCGGCATCGGTGAGGAAGGTGCTGATGAGAATGGCGTCGAACTGCCCGTCTTTAGCTCTGGCCAGCGCTTGCTCGGGATCTTCCAGCCACTCCACCTTGCAGGTTTCGCCCAGCTTGGCCATGATCTGCTTGCCTTGCACGCGATCGTCGTCGATCAGCAGCACATGCGCCCCGGTGACATCGGAGATGAAGGCGTTGGTGGTCGGCTCCATGCCGAGCTGCATGCTGGTCTTGTCGCGCAGGCGCACCTCATCGAGCAGCATCTTGATACGCACCAGCGACCGCACGCGCGCGAACAGCGCCATGTCGTTGATCGGCTTGGTGAGGAAATCGTCGGCCCCGGCCTCCAGCCCCTTGAGCCGGTCGGATTTTTCGGAGAGCGCCGTCACCATGACGATGGGAATATGCGACACTTCCGGGTCTTCCTTGAGGCGGCGGCAGGTTTCGAAGCCGTCCATGCCGGGCATCATGATGTCTAGGAGGATGAGATCGGGCTTGCGGCTCCTGGCCTGCTCGATGGCTTCGAAGCCGTCCTTGGCGGTGATGACGTCGTAATATTCGCTGGCCAGCTTGGCTTCGATCACCTTGACATTGGCCGCCACGTCGTCGACGACGAGTATCTGCGCGGTCATGGCTTAAGCCATTTCTTCCTCGCCCAGGAACCGCCGCACCGTATTCATGAACGAGACGATGGAGATAGGCTTGGAGATATAGGCTTCGCAGCCGGCCGCCAGGATTTTTTCCTCGTCGTCCTTCATGGCGAAGGCGGTGACGGCGATTATGGGAATCTCGCTGATGCCCTGCTCCGCTTTCAGGCGCCGGGTGATTTCAAGCCCGGAGATTTCCGGCAGCTGGATATCCATCAGGATAAGATCGGGGTGCTGCTGGCGGGTGAGCTCGACGGCTTCGGTTCCCTTGCGGGTCTCGATGGTTTCGTATCCGTGCGCGGTCAGAAGATCCCTGAACAGCTTGAGGTTCAGGTCATTATCTTCGACGATCAGGATGCGTTTCTTCATCGAGGAATGACAATTATCTGGAGTTGGCTGCATTATGGGTGGCAAGGCTTAATAATGTGTGAATGAAACCATTGTATCCGGGAATCCTTAAAATTATATTGAACCCAGGAAAAATAGGGCTGAAGAATCATGCCGCTAGCCGTCGAAACCGCCGCCATCCATCCCAGCACCGGGCTCTGCCTGGAGGCCATGCAATGGCTTCAGGAGCGGCATGCGTTTTCGCGCATTCTCGACATGGGCTGCGGCAACGGCATCCTGTCGGTGGTGGCGGCAAGCGCATGGGACGCCGATGTGCTGGCCGCGGATATCTCCGAACAGGCGCTGGCCGACGCAAGCGCCAACATCGCCGCCCACGGACTGGAAGAGCGAATCATCTTACGGCGCAGCGACGGGTTTTCCAACCCGG
>JAGWLJ010000191.1 GCA_028873275.1 Pseudomonadota bacterium | reverse complement strand
CGGTGCGTCGCGACATCATGCACGCGCAGGTAATCCAGCTTCGCCTGCGCCAGGTATTGCGACACCACCAGCGTCGCTTCATCCCGGCTGTGGCCGAATGCTGAAAGAAAGGATTTGCGCGAATGGCCGATCAGTACCGGCACCTCCAGCGCAGCAAAACGCCCGATATCGCGCAGGATGGTCAGCGACTGCCGCGCCGTTTTTCCGAAGCCGATGCCCGGATCAAAGATCATCCTGCTTCGGCCAATGCCGGCGGACTCCAGCGCGGCGATGCGCGCCCGGGCCCACATCAGCAACGCCTCCATCACGTCCTGCGATTCCGGCATCACCATATTCTTGTCGGCAGGCACGCTCACCGAATGCATCATCACTAGCTTGCATTTGGAATTTCGCACGGCTTCCACCATGGCCGGATCGGAAAAGCCGGAGACATCGTTGATCCAGTGAACGCCTTCGGCGAGCGCCCGCTTCGCCGTTTCGGCATGGCGCGTATCGACGCTGAAATGCACGTCCGCATCGTCGAAATGCGGCAATGCCGCCAGCACCGGCGCCAGCCGCTCCCATTCCTCGGCGGCGGTGATGGGAATCGCGCCGGGACGGGTCGATTCGGCGCCGATATCGATGATATTCGCCCCGTCCTCCACCTGCTGCGCGATGGCCTGAATGGCGAAATCGGCGTCAAAGCAGGCACCGCCGTCGGAAAAGGAATCCGGCGTGATGTTGATGATGCCGACGAGCTTAGTCATGCAGATTCCCCGCCTCGCGTAATGCGTCGCCAATGACGAATCCCCTGGCAGCGGCGATATCGGCCGCTTTCCACTGGTAATAAGGGCCGGGTACAGGATAGCGCCATTCGGGGGCAACCTCAATAAGCGGCAGCAGCGAAAAATCTCGGTTCAGCAGCTCGCGGTGCGGAATAGTGAGCGTGGGGGTATCGAGCACCAGCTTGCCCGCAGCCAGTATATCGATGTCGATCTCGCGCGGCCCCCAGTGCCCGCGGGCAACCCGGCCCAGCTCGCCTTCCATGGCCTTGATTTGCGCCAGCAGCGCCTGTGGCGAAAGATCATACTCTCCGGATATCGCCATATTGAGATAGGGCATATTCCATTCCGGCGGCGCGCCCGCCGGCAACATGGCCTGCGATTCGAACAGCCGCGAGCAGCGCATCCCGCCGATCAGCGCCGACAGGCGTCCGGCCGCCGCGGCAAGCTGCGCCCGCCGGTCGCCCCTATTGCTTCCCAGCCCGAGGATAATCATTGCTAAGCCCTATAAAACCGATAATTATTGTCATTCCCGCCTGCGCGGAACGACAGGTTACTATAATTTACTGAAGCGTCTATGCCCTATTGCATCGTCAATGGCCGACTGGTGCCGGCGGAAGAAGCCTGCATTTCCATACAGGATCGCGGCTTCCGCTATGGAGACGGCGTGTTCGAAACGATCAGCGTCCACGCCGGCAGGCCTTACCAGCTTGACTGGCACCTAGCGCGGCTGAGGGCGGGATTAAGCGCTATCCGCATCGATTTTGACGTGGAAGGGTTGCGCCCCCATTGCCGCCTGCTGCTGGAAAAAAACGCCCTCCGCGACGGGCTGCTGCGCATCCAGGTCACGCGAGGCACCGGCAGCCGCGGCTACCTGCCGATGCCATCCCAGGCCAGCTTCGCCATTGAAACCGTGCCGCTGCCGGATATTCCACGCACGCCGGTGGCCCTGTGGCTGAGCGAGCATAAGAAAATCTCGCCGCGCGCGCTGCCCGTCCGCTACAAGCTGTGCCAGGGACTGAATTCGACGCTGGCGCGGCTGGAAGCGGCGGATCATGACTGCGCCGACGCGCTGATGCTCAATGAGCAGGGGCATGTCTGCGAAACCAGCTCCGGCAATATCTTCTGGCTGAAAGACGGCGTGCTTTATACCCCTGCGCTTTCCTGTAGCGTGCTGGAAGGATCAACGCGGGCGGCCATCATGCGCCTGTCGGATTATCCGGTGCAGGAAGTGGAAGCCGGGCTGGAGGCGCTGCTTGCCGCGGAAGCCGTTTTCATTACCAACGTCGTATGGGAAGCGATGGCCGTAAACCGGCTGTTGCCGAAAGATACGGGCTGGCAAAGCGACGTGCTGGCAGAAAAACACCGGCGTTTGTTGCAGCAGGATAAAAAACGCCACTCCGGGACATAACGCGCTTGAGCAAGTCCTTCGGAACGCTTATGAATAGCATGGCTTTTACAAAGGATGACCTATGCGCAAAGTCCTGCTGATTTCGCTCTCCGTCTGCCTCGCGGTCATGGCCGCCGGCTACGTCATTGTCTGGTACACGCAGGCGGCGCAGGTCAGGCACGGCATCGAGAAAGCCATCGCCTCCCTCAACGCGAAGCAGACCTATCTCACCTATGACGCCATCGAAACCTCCGGCTTTCCCTCCAGCCTGTATGTCTCATTGGTCAGGCCGCATTTCAACGGGCGGATAGACACGCTGCTCAAAAATGCCGGGATGGCCGCCAGCCTGCCAGAGTGGACGGAAGACGCGCTCCTGAGTGGCCGTATTGTATTGGGCATCAATGCCCTGTCAGACCATTACAGCCTGCGTCTGAGCGGCAACTGGCAGCACAACGGCAAAATCGGCGAGCAGTCCTTCACCATGGCCGAGGAAACCAGCGGCGATACCGTCTGCACGCTGGAGATTCAGCGCCATAATGGATTCTTCTCCTCCCCGTGGAACTTCCAGGCGCTCACCGCCGATGGCAAAACCTTTTTCAATGATATCCGTCTGCTGGATTGCCAGACTCCCGGCAACACCGTTGTCGACGCCGCCACCCATGAGAAGCTGATGAGCGGCGGCCCGGCGCGGTTTTATATCAGCAGCGCGCCGCAGGGCGAGTTGGAGAATATTCGCGTTTATGGCCAGTCCACCGACGCCGAAATCACCACCTCGGGCGAGAAAGTCATCGCCGCCTACGCCCAGGCGCTGGCGCCGGGACAGCCTTATAGCGGCCATTTCTCTGCTTACGGCAAGCAGAACCTTGAAATCGACTTCGCCTATGCCGGCCCGTCGGACTGGAAGAAATTCGGCAGCAACCCGCCTCTCGATATCAATCTCAGCAAACTCAATGTCGCCAACCAGCTCTATAATTCGAACATAACATTTTACCTGTCGAACGCGACGAAGGACAACGCCCGCTCGGCGCGGCTGGCCTTCAGGCTGTTGGCCGATTTCAGCGAGCAGTATGACGCGCTGATGCCCGATCTGCTGCGCGGTTTCATCCAGCAGCTCTATACCGGCAGGAACGCCCAGCTCCCCAACATCCAGCCGATCACTCAGAAATACACGCCGGAACAGCTATACAGCATCCTTTCGCCGGCCGTGCCCAATTTTCATTCACTGGGAAGGCTGACCGAAGCGTTTGACGCCACTTATCAGGGCGCGCCGGATCTTTCGGCGGGCGACGTCAACCTGAGCGGCCTGGAGTTTTCGACTGCCTCCTATGGCATTACCGCCAGCGGCAACGGCAGGCAGGCGCAGGGTAACCCCATGCCGGAAGCGCACGTGACCGTGCTCTGCAGCAATTGCCTGCGCCTGGTCGATGATGTGCTTGGCTATACAGCGCGCATGGATAAAGCCATGGCATCTCTCAATTCCCAGCCCGCTTCCCCGGCGATCACCGATCCCAGACTGGCCGACGGCGTCAAGAATTTCCTCAAAGCGCTGGCCGGTCCCGCCAAAGGCGTGGGCAAC
>JAGWLJ010000190.1 GCA_028873275.1 Pseudomonadota bacterium | reverse complement strand
CGCCGCGATTTTGGCCGGCGCGAAGGCGATATTCTTAACCTCGACATGGATCACCTCGGCGGCAGCCGGCGAGGCTGCCGCGAGGGATGCCGTTGCCAGAAAGCAGGCAAGCTTCATGGGCGCTTATTTCAGCTCGGAAGCAAGGCTCTTGGCGTGCTCTTCATGGCCTTTGAAAATCTTGAGGCCGGTGGCGAGGAAGTCCTTCAGCTCCTTATTGCTGGCGCCGGGAATCAGCGTATTTTCCAGCGTTGTGTTGACGGTGTGGTGATAGCTCACCTCGTTCTCGGCATAGGCGCGGTCGAAGGCGGCGCCGTCGAGCTTCTCCAGCTTGGCGCGTTCTTCGTCGGCCTGCTTCACCAGGCTCTTGCTGGTATCGTTATCCTCCGGGGTGACGCCCAGCTTCTTGCACAGCGCCAGCGCCTGATCGTTAACCGATTTATGGTCGCGCAGCATATCCTCGGCGAAGGCTTTGACGTCGGGATTCTGCGTTTTCTTGAGGGCCAGCTCAGCCGCCTTGATGTCGATTTCGCCCGCCGTATAAGCGATATGGGCGATCTGCGGATCGGTGAGCTTTGCATCCTGCGCCTGCGCGCCGGACGTCACGAACACCAGCGCCGCCGTGGCTATAAGATATTTAAACTTATGCATAATTCCTCCATGTTGAGAGAGTTGATAAACAAGCCATGGCACCATATATGGCTTCACTTTCTATTGTAAAGTAGGGATTATTTGGATATATAGCAGCAGTATAAGATGCTTAGTATATAATCCATACTATTGGAGCCCTCATGTCGAAAAACTGCCCCATTTTCCTGACACTGCAACTGATCGCGCATAAATGGTCAGTACGGATTTTGCGCAATCTGCTGCATGCCGAGGGAAATACGCTGCGCTTCGGGCAGCTGATGCGTGGGCTGGAGGGCATCACGCAGCGCGAGCTGACCAAGCATTTGCGCGAGTTCGAAAAGGCCGGCATCGTCGAGCGCACGGTGTATGCCGAGGTGCCGCCGCGCGTCGAATACCGCCTGACCGACACCGGCCACTCCCTGCTCAAACCCATCGAGGAAATCTCCCAATGGGCCGAAAACAATGCCGCCTTCGTGCAGAAAAAACGCCAGGAGTTCGAAGCCCGCCGGCAGGCGGCAGGGTGATTATTGTCATTCCCGCTTTCGCGGGAATCCAGTTTTAATCATTTGGAAAAACTCTAAAAATGATATTTGTCTTAATCAACTGCGGTGTATCTCCTTGAGCTGGCGAATATTCTATCATCGCATCAAGCATGTATTTCACTAACGGCTCATGCCCCCTCTACCAAGGTCGCGTTTCTGAATCTGTTCTTCTTCTTGCTCCTTTAATTCTGCTTCCCTGGCTAATTTTTCTCTGAGGATGTCCTGTTTGTCTGGATTGAACAGTAGTTCCCACAATGGCTCCTGATCAGCACGATCCATAGCAGCCTTAGCTTCGAAAGTATTCCTGCTGAATACCTGTTTCGCAAGTTCTGTGGCAGTTAGCCGGTCTTCTTCCTTTTTTTGTTGTTCTTCTTCGTGGTGTCGTAATTCTTCCTCTGTTTTCGATAGCGGAGAATCATTGCCGCTATCCGTCTTGTTCCACCAATCAGTCACTTTTTTCCATAGCCCCATAAATCCTCCTAATTAAAATTAGGCAAAAACATATATGGTATAATTTATTGATAAAAAGCATTTATTATGAAATTTTTGTGACAACTTTCAGTGATGGACAATTTTTACATATGCCCATTAGCGAACTCCTTGAAGCCTGCCTTAGAGCTCTTCCCTTCCACGTCCTCTCGTCTTATCCTTTCCCTGCACCCGCCTGTCTGCGGAAGGGGCGGATGTCACACAATGTCACAGCTTTTGAGCGGAAATTTTTGAAGTAGCTATTGATTTACAAGGATAATTCGCTCTGTTACGTTCCTTTCCGCGGCAAAAAGCCTTACGAAACGTATCCGAACGCGGCGAAACGCTGTCGAAACGCCGCGAAATTGCATCGAAGCGCGGTGAAATGCAGCGAAACGTCTTCGTTACGACGCCTTAGCTAGTCGATGAACGGGTCGCGCACCAGAATGGTATCCTCGCGCTTCGGCGATGTGGAGAGCAGCGCCACCTGGCATTCGATCAGCTCCTCGATGCGGCGGATGTACTTGATCGCTGCCGCCGGCAATTCGGCCCAGCTTTTTTTGCCCTGGGTGCTTTCGGCCCAGCCGGGAATTTCCTCGTAGATGGGCTCGACCTCGGCCTGGATTTTCATCGAGGCGGGCAGGTAGTCGTAGAGCTTGCCGCCGTGTTTGTAGCCGATGCAGATTTTGATGGTTTCGAAACCGTCGAGCACGTCGAGCTTGGTCAGCGCGATGCCGTTGATGCCGGCGATTTTCACGGCCTGGCGTACCAGCACGGCATCGAACCAGCCGCAGCGGCGCGGCCGACCGGTCACGGTGCCGAATTCGTTGCCGATCTTGCCGATGCGGGCGCCGGTTTCATCCGATAATTCCGTGGGAAACGGCCCGCTGCCGACGCGGGTGGTATAGGCTTTGGTGATGCCCAGCACATAACCGATACCGCCCATGCCGATGCCGGAGCCGATCGTTGCCGTTCCGGCTAAAGTATTGGAAGAAGTGACATAAGGATACGTCCCATGATCGACATCGAGCATAATTCCCTGCGCGCCTTCGAACAGGATGCGCTTTCCCTCGCGCCGCAATTGATCCAGCAACAACCATACCGGCGTGGCGAAGGGCAGGATTTTTGGAGCAACTTCCAGCAAAGGCTTGAGAATTTCTTCCGTGGTCATCGGCGGCGCGCCGGCAGCGGCCAGCAAGGCGTTGTGATAGACTAGTAAGTTATCCAACTTATCGCGCAGAAGCTGCTCATCGGCCAGGTCGCAGACTCGGATGGCCCGCCGCGCCACCTTGTCTTCATAAGCGGGCCCGATACCGCGTCCTGTGGTGCCGATCTTGCCCTTTCCCCGTATCGTTTCTGCCATCTGATCGACCTTGCGGTGCACCGGCAGTATCAGCGGCGCATTCTCGGCGATGCGAAGATTGTCCGCCGTCACCCTGACGCCCAGCTTGCTGACCGATTCGATTTCGCTGAGCAGCGCAAACGGGTCGATAACCACCCCATTGCCGATAATCGACAACTTATCCGGCCGCACGATGCCCGAGGGCAGCAGCGACAGCTTATAGGTCACCCCGTCGATGACCAGCGTATGCCCGGCATTATGCCCGCCCTGAAAGCGCACCACGACATGCGCCCGCTGCGACAGCCAGTCGACGACTTTGCCTTTTCCTTCATCTCCCCACTGGGAGCCGACGACGACGACGTTGGTCATGCCAGAGCCTTTACCTTTCCATTTTCATAAATCCACCCGCAGCCCAGCCGCTTGGCCTCTTCCTCCCCGCTGCCGTATTCCGATAGGGCATGGACGACGATATAGTCTTCGGCGCGCAATTTCTCCGCCGCCCCGCTGGCGATGCCCTCGCTGATAAAGATCCGTTTGCCGCGCCTGGGCTCGGGCAGCAGGCCGCGCAGGGTTTCAACGTAGAGGGTAAAGCCGGTGGCTTCGGTATCGGTTTCAGGGGTGACGCCCTCGATACGGTAGCGGCCGCCGCGGCCGACTTCGCAGGAAACGCCGGGCACGAAGATCGAGAAGCTAAGGCCTGAATAATAATCGAGGCCACGATTCTCGGTGATGTCGATGGTCAGCTTCCAGTCGGGATGGCCGCGTTTTTCGAGAATCT
>JAGWLJ010000189.1 GCA_028873275.1 Pseudomonadota bacterium | reverse complement strand
GCCGTCATGGAAATCCTGGGCGGCACGGCCGGGCTGCGCCGCATTGCAGTCGGTGACACGGTCGTTCATCCGTATTTCGCGCCATGAAATTCCTGGCTATCGCCTTCTGCCTGATGCTTCCGGGCATGGCTTTCGCCTATGAAGCGCCGCTGCTCTATAGCCGGACGGGCATCCTCATTCACCGTGCCGCGCCGCCGCCAGTGGTCACCTCGCTGCCATGGGCGAAAGAGGTTAAAACCGCGCCGGGAAATTCCGATATCAGCTTCGAGGTCGAGGTGCGCGACGCCATGACCATGTATCGCCAGGCCGGCTGGTTCGACTTAAGCGGCCTGTCGGATAAAAGCGGCGCGCTGATGGCCTTCACCGAACCCGGCGCATTCCCGGTGGTGCGCATGGAGCAATACGCCCCGCTGGATATTTTGCTGATCGACGAGCACGGCACGATCGCGCAGATCATCCCCAATATCGTGCTGGCCGATCTGCGGCAGGACATCGTGCCGCCCTCGCCCGTGCTGGCGCTGCTTTTTCTTAAAGGTGGGCTGTGCGAAAAGCTGTCGATCCGCCCGGGCGACATCGTGGATTACAAGCTGTTCAGCAAGCCGCCGGCCGTGCTGAGCGCGCCGCAGTCCGCTAGCCCGCCTTCTTCGCCAGCCGCGCCGCCATCTGTTGCCATGCCTCTGCAAAACGCCGGATCTCCTGCTCCGTCGTCGCCCAGCCGCCGCTGACGCGGATGGCCGAAGAGGCCAGCGCTTTCGGCACTCCCATCGCCAGCAGCACATGCGACACCTCCACCCGGGCCGACGAACAGGCCGAGCCGGCGCTCACCGCAAAACCTTTCAGGTCGAAATCCATCAGCTGCACCTCGTTCGACACGCCCGGCATGGCGATGCAGCTGGTATTGGGCAGGCGCGGCGCATCCTTGCCGAATACCGCACCGCCGCCGGCTTCCATCTCCTGCTCCATGCCGTCCAGCCAGCGGCGCAGCCGCTGCATCTGCGCCAGGTCGATCATCTCCACCACCTTGGCAAATCCGGCGATGGCGGCCACATTCTCGGTTCCTGCCCGCCGTCCCAGCTCCTGCCCGCCTCCGGCCAGCAATGGTACCATGGCCAGATCCCGCCGCAGCACCAGCGCCGCCGCTCCCACCGGCCCGCCGCATTTATGGCCGCTGAGCGTCAGCATATCCGTCCCCAGCGCTCCAAAATCGACGGGAATTTTCCCCAGCGCCTGCACGGCGTCGCAATGCAGCAGGGCGTTATGCCTTTTGCAGATGGCGCTGATCTCCGCGAGCGGCTGGATAACGCCGGTTTCATTATTGGCCAGCATGACCGACACCAGCGCCGGCGTGGAGTCGGCAGCTAGCATGACATCGAGCGCGGAAAGATTGATAATGCCGGAGGAAGTAGCGGGAATTATCTCCTTCCGCAGGAGTTGTTTTAATACCGAGCTGTGCTCCACCGCGCTGGTCAGCACCCGGCGGCCGGAAAAGCCATGCAGCGCCGTCGCGTTGGCCTCGGTGCCGGAGGCAGTAAAAATGATCTCGTTAGGCCAGGCGCTGACGGCTTCGGCGATGGTTTTGCGCGCCCGCTCCAGATATTTTTTTGCCTCGCGACCGAAGGCATGTACGGAAGAGGGATTGGCCGGAACAGCCAGCAGCTCCTGCATGGCCTGAGCCGCCTCCGGGCGCACCGGCGCGGTGGCGTTGCAGTCTAAGTAGATCTTAGATGCCAGCGATTCCAATCAACGCGCCTGACCTTGCTGCTTTCCCTGAAAGCGCTCGTTATAAATCCTGCTCAGCTTAGTTGTCAGATCTATTCTCGACAATCCTGTGGCAAGAGCATTTCTTACCGCCGTTTCAAAAGCCTTTAAGGCTTCCTGCTGGTTATTTGCTACTGGAGCTGTTTTCGAAACCGACAAAACCTCACCGTGCGCTTCATCCCCATGCGGGCCGCCATTCTGGCTCGGGCTGTCGTTGGCCCTCCACCCGCCCTGGGTCGAAGTCCATTTGCCGTTTTCTTCATTGTTCATGCTGTTCTCCATTGGTTTTATTGCCATGCGGCCCTGCCACGGGCCGGAATTAGTTAATTCATATTACCTGAATGGCAAGCGCTTTGTCTTTGACACGGCCTGCCGCCACATCGGCCAGCGATACGGCATGCAGGTAATCATGAATCTGCCGCCCCAGCCCGTCCCACAGATCATGCGTCAGGCAGCGCGCCTTGCTGGCCATGCAGCCGGTCTCGCCATGGTTGCTGCAGCGCGTCATTTTCAGCGATTCGTCCACCGCCTGCACGATATCGGATACTGGAATCTGCGCCGCCTGCCGCGCCAGCACATAGCCGCCGCCCGGCCCGCGCACGGATTTGACCAGCCCGCCGCGCCGCAGCTTGTTAAAAATCTGCTCGAGATACGGCACGGTGATTTCCTGCGCCTCCGCCAGTTCGGCCAGGTTCACCGGTCCGCCCATGCCCCGCCGCGCCAGCTCAACCATGGCCATCACCGCATAACGCGCTTTCGTGCCGAGAATCACTTTGCCTCGCATTTCCTGGCGCTTCCGGCCAGTTCATTGTTTTCCGCCTCCAGCTCATTCACCCGCATCTTCAGGTTGGCGATGTCGTTCTGCAATTTATCCAGCATCACCACCATGGGGTCGGCTTCCTCGGCCTGCGGCGTTCCGGCATAGGCGTCGAAATGCGCCTCTTTCATTTTTTCGCTGACCGCCCGCGCCGGGATGCCCACCACCGTCGCTCCCGCTTCCACATCCCGCACCACCACGGCATTGGAGCCGATGCGCGCATTATCGCCCACCCGGATGGGCCCCAGGAGCTGCGCCCCGGAACCGACGATGACGCCGTTGCCCAGTTGCGGGTGGCGCAGCGCGCCCGGCTTATCGCTCTGCGGCGACACGCCGCCCAGCGTCACATCATGGTACAACGTTACATTGTCGCCGATTCTGGCCGTCTCGCCGATCACCACCCCCATGCCATGGTCGATAAAAAACCGCTTACCGATCAGCGCCCCCGGATGTATCTCAATGCCGGTAATGAAGCGGCCGATGGCGGAGATGAACCGCGCCGACAGCCGCCACCCGTTTTTCCATAACCAATGGGCAATCCTGTGAAAAATGATGGCATGCACGCCCGGGTAGCACAGCAGGATCTCGGCGCGCGAGCGGGCCGCCGGATCGCGGGTAAAGATGGAATCGAGGTCGTTCACTATTTGCTTGAACATTGAGGCAAAAATTCAATATAACTACGCACTTAGTAAATTCAGCCTAATATAATCACCACGCGCATTCAACGTAAATCATTAACTTTCCGGAATCTGCGACATCATGCCTGAGGTCATCATCAACGGCGCCGAAGGGCGTATCGAAGGACGCTATAATCCCAGCGAGCAGAAAGGCGCGCCCATCGTGCTGATCCTGCATCCGCACCCGCTGTACGGCGGCACCATGAACAACAAGATCGTCTACCGCCTGTATCATATTTTCGTGCAGAATGGATTCTCGGCGCTGCGTTTCAATTTCCGCGGCGTAGGAAAATCGCAGGGAAAATATGACAACGGCGTCGGCGAGCTGACCGATGCCGCCACGGCGCTTGACTGGCTGCAGCAGCAGAACCCGGATGCCTCCACCTGCTGGATCGCCGGTTTCTCATTCGGCGCGTGGATCGCGCTGCAACTGCTGATGCGCCGCCCGGAGATTGAAGGCTTCGTCGCCGTCTCGCCGCCGGCCAACCTGTATGACTTCGCCTACCTTTC
>JAGWLJ010000188.1 GCA_028873275.1 Pseudomonadota bacterium | reverse complement strand
ATGTTCGGCACCAAAGGCAAGCGCGCCCGCGCTTATGCAGGCCTATCCGGCTTCCTTTACCTGAACATGCTTGATGCCTCCTTCTCGCTCGACGCCGTGGTGGGATCATTCGCCGTCAGCGACGATATTGTTATTATCCTGCTCGGTCTCACCGCCGGTGCCATGTTCGTACGCTCGATGACCGTATACCTGGTGCAAAAAGGCACCCTGTCGCGCTATGTTTTTCTCGAGCATGGGGCCCATTACGGTATCGGCGCGCTGGCCATCATTATGCTGGCCGATCTGATCATTAACGTACCCGGCCTCATCACCGGTCTGATCGGGCTGGTCTTTATTCTGCTGTCACTGGCGTCGTCGGTGAAATACAATCGCAGAAAGCGGAAAAACGTTGATAATTGATCGCCCGTTAACTCTTTTTTAGCCTCGTCCATATTATAATTTTCTATGCCCGTCTACAAAGCCCCTGTCCGCGATTTCCAGTTTATACTCAACGACTACCTGCGCCTCGACCAGTATAAGAATGTCGAAGGTTTCGCCGATGCCGGCCCCGAGCTGATGACGCCGGTGCTGGAAGCCGCCGCGCAGCTGGCCGAGGAAGTGCTGTTCCCGCTCAATCAGAAAGGCGATGAAGAAGGCCTGCGCTACGACAACGGTAAAGTCCACATGCCGGATGGCTTCAAGGAGGCATACCAGACCTATATCCAGGGCGGCTGGCCGTCTTTCACCTGCGACCCGGCTTATGGTGGCCAGGGATTGCCGGAAGTGCTCAACATGCCGCTGATGGAGATGGTGTGCTCGGCGAACCTGTCGTTTGGGCTGACGCCGGGCTTAAGCCACGGCGCTTATAACGCCATCACCCTGCATGCCAGCGACGAACTCAAAAAGAAATACCTGCCCAAGCTAGTCTCCGGCCACTGGTCGGGCGTCATGGACCTCACCGAGCCGCAGGCCGGCACCGATCTGGGGCTGATCCGCACGCGTGCCGAGCCGCAGGCCGACGGGAGTTACACCCTCACCGGCAACAAGATTTTCATCTCCTCGGGCGAGCATGAGCTGACCGAGAATATTCTGCATCTGGTGCTGGCCCGCCTGCCTGATGCGCCGGCCGGCATCAAAGGCATCAGCCTGTTCCTGGCGCCGAAATTTTTGGTGGGTGATGATGGCAGCATCGGAGAGCGCAACAAATTTCTCTGCACCGCCCTGGAACATAAGATGGGCATCCACGCCTCGCCTACCTGCGCCATGAGCTTCGACGGCGCCAAGGCATGGCTGGTCGGCGAGAAGCATAAGGGCATGCGCGCCATGTTCACCATGATGAACTCGGCGCGGCTCTATGTCGGCATCCAGGGACTCGGCATCGCCGAGGTGGCGTATCAGAACGCGCTGGCCTATGCCAAGGAGCGCCTGCAGAGCCGCGCCATCACCGGGGCCAGATTTCCCGATAAGCTGGCCGATCCCATCGTCGTCCATCCCGATGTACGCCGTATGTTGCTCACCATGCGCGCCTTTTCCGAAGGCTGCCGGGCGCTGGCCATGGAGATGGCGCTCAAGATCGACCTGGCCCGCCGCCACCCCGATACGACGGTCAAACAGGAATGTGACGATTTCGTGCAGCTGATGACGCCGGTGGTCAAATCCTACCTCACCGACGGCGGCTTCGAGATGGCAAGCCTTGCCATGCAGGTGCATGGCGGCTACGGCGTCATCCGCGAATACGGCGTCGAGCAATACGCGCGCGATGTGCGCGTCACCGCCATCTACGAAGGCACCAACGGCATCCAGGCGCTCGACCTCATCGGCCGCAAGCTGCCCTACGGCACCGGCCGCTACCTGCGCAGCTTCTTCCACCCCATCGACGCCTTCATCGCTAAACACCGCGACACCCCCGCCATGGCGGAATTCACCAAGCCGCTCTACGTGCATCTGGGCTACCTGCAGAAAGCGACGCTATGGATCGCCGCCAACGGCATGGCGCGACCCGACGATGCCGCCGCCGCTTCCGTTGAATACCAGCGCATGTTCGCGCTGGTGGCGCTGGCGTATGTATGGGCACGGCAGGCGGAAGTGGCGCTTTCACACCAGGGCGAGGAATTTTACGACGCCAAGCTCGCCACCGCCCGCTTCTATATGCAGAAAATCCTGCCGCAGACGATCTCGCTGCTTTCTTCGATTACGGCGGGGAGCAAGAGCGTGATGACGGCGGTTCTGTAATACATGTAGTAGTCGCGGAAACTTTCACGACTACATTATGTTTTTGCTTGCAATATGTTTTGGAATGTGGTGAAGATCGCGTTGGTCGCTAATTATGTGGGAACTGCCACATGATTTGTACGTTTGTGAGGCAAACGTACAGAGTAGAGTTATTCCCTACTTGGCGACCCCTTCACACAACTGACTAATATGCACACAAATGCAAATTTGTCAAGAGTATTTTTCCTAAATTAAAATAGGCTGCTTAACGCTTTGTTTTTAGGTATAAATTCGGCCAGCTATTGTCTGGACTCATGCCTATTATCGAACTCCTCTTCACCCTCTTCTGCGGCCTGGTTTTTGGCAGCTTTATTACCCTGGCCAGTTACCGCCTGCCGCGCGAGGAGGATATCGTCGTCAAGCCGTCGCGCTGCCCGAAATGCGATACGCGGCTGGGCTTTAAGGATTTATGGCCGGTGCTGTCCTGGGCCACCAGCGGCGGTAAGTGCCGCCATTGCCGGACGCCGGTTTCCATCCGCTATCCGCTGACCGAGCTTTTCACCGCCGCCCTGTTCCTGCTGATTTATGCCCGTTATGGCATCACCATGCAGGGTATTTTATTGGCGCTGATGGCAGTGGCGCTGATAATCATGATCATCGCCGATATCGAGGAATACATCATCCCCGACGAGGTGCATCTGGCGCTGCTGCCGCTGGGGCTGGGCTATCACGCCATTCTCGGCACGCCGCCGGAGAGCGTGCTCTGGGGGTTCCTGTTTGGCATGGGGCTAGGGCTTTTGCTGCATCACGGCTATCGCTGGCTGCGCAAGAAAGAAGGGCTGGGCTATGGCGATGTCAAATTCCTGGCAGTGGCCGGGCTGTGGCTCGGCGTCTACGGCATGGTGCCGTTTATGTTTTTTTCCGGCATCTTCGGCGTGATTTTCGGCCTGATTTGGCGGCTTTTGGGCAATGGCAAGCTCTTCCCCTTCGGCCCGGCGCTGGCGGCGGCGCTGTTCCTGGGCGTCGCCTTTCCAGAATCCGGCAATTACTTCTGGCACTTGCTGCATCATTAAACAAAATAAAATGTTAATTATATTATTCCACATAATTATCGTTGAAAATAGCCTCCCTGCCCGCTACAACTGGGCACATTATGAGCGATAAACTCTCCAAACAGGAATCTATCAAGCGCGATAGCCACTACCTCAAAGGCAACATCGCCGAGGAGCTGGCCGATTTGTCGACGCCGGAGGTGTCGGATGAAACCTATGAGCTGCTCAAATTCCACGGCAGCTATTTCGGTTACGACCGCGACAGCGCCACCGAGAGGAAACAACATGGGCTCGATAAGGAATGGGAGTTCATGGTGCGCCTCAAATGCCCGGGCGGGCGCATGACGGCGGCGCAATATCTGGCGCTCGACGTACTGGCGGAAACCTACGGCAATGGCAGCCTCCGCATCACCACGCGCGAGACTTTCCAGTTCCACTGCGTCAAGAAAGTCGGCATGCAGCCGCTGATCGCCGATATCAACCGGCTGCTGCTATCCACGCTCGGCGGCTGCGGCGATATTACGCGCAACATCA